>MHHA01000013.1:0-8838 GCA_001805845.1 Omnitrophica WOR_2 bacterium RIFCSPLOWO2_12_FULL_46_30 | reverse complement strand
GCAAGGGCTTCTTGCGCGCCTTCCCGGCGGTCAACGATACAAATGGCGGTATCTACCAGGAATCCTTGATTACGCAGGAGCTCAATTGACTCTAATAATGACTTACCGGAAGTGGCTACATCGTCAAGCAGAATCAGCCGTGAGCCTGGCTTTAAATGAGGCCCTTCAATCTGGCGCCTGGCGCCGTGGGCTTTAGGGGTTTTGCGGATGATAAACGTCTTCAGCGGCCTCTTTTTAAGATAACTGATAGCGGCAAGGGCTCCTGCGATTGGGTCCGCGCCTACGGTCGGCCCCCCTATTGCCTCTAACTTCCGGTTTTTTAGTAAATCAAGGATAAGCTGGGCAGTTAAATATGCGCCTTTGGCAGCCAAGGTAATGCAGCGACCGTCAATATAAAAGGAGCTTGTCTTTCCCGAGGATAGAGTAACCGCGCCCTTCTTGAAGGCATTTTCTTTGAGTAATTGCAAAAGCTGCGCTCTTAAATCATGGCTGCGGCTATCGCCCCGCCTGCGGCGGGGTGGCTTACTGGTTGCGCTATTCATAATTTATTATTTTACCTTGATAAATTGCCCCTGTCAAATACATTGATATCAACCCTCAAGCGTAGTCGAAGGGTTGACAATAAACTCTTTTACTGTTATACTCAAGTAAAATCTGCCCTGCAAGCGGGAGACTTTTGGCAGATTTTCTTGATCCTGACCCCGCCCTGGCGGGGGAAGGATCTGAAAAAATTATGCTCAAGCGAATTCTGCCGGCCTTAGAAGAAATAATTTATCCCCGCTATTGCTTATTATGCCATATAAGAATTGCTTTAGAAAATCAATTGCGCGGGGTAATCTGCCGAGATTGTATTGAAAAAATCAAGCCCAACAGACCGCCTTTCTGCCGGAAGTGCGGCAGAAAAATCCTGAAATTTGAGGCCCCTGAAAATGTCTGCGCTGAATGCTCTAAAACTCAATTTTGCTTTGAGCGCGCCTGGGCAAGCTGTACATACGAAGGGGTGATTAAGGAAATGGTGCATAATTTAAAATATGGGAATAAAATCATGCTGGCCAAAGTTCTATCCCAGATGATGATTGATTTTGTCAGCGATTACCATTTGCCGCTTGAAGCTTGCGATTGCGCTATCGCTATACCGCTATCGCCGCGTAAGCTAAGAGAAAGAGAATTTAACCAAGCAGAGGCCCTGGCGGATAATCTATGCGCACATATCGGCCTGAAGCTCCTGAAGAATAATTTAAAGCGCATTCGCGATACCAGATCACAAACTGAACTTGAAAAATCAAGGCGCTGGCAGAACATGCAAGGCGCCTTTGCGCTCAGAGAGCCAGGCGCGGTCCAAGGCAAAACCATCCTGCTTATTGACGATGTCTTAACTACCGGCGCGACTGCGTCCGAAGCTGCCCGGGCGCTAAAAAATGCAGGGGCTGCCGGCGTTTATGTTTTAACCCTGGCCAATTAGAGTTCATTGAGTTCATTGAGTTCATTGAGTTCATAGAGAGCGATGAGAATATTACGTAACTATCTTTTAAAAGAATTCAGCCTCCCTTTTATATTTTCCTTAGCGGTGCTTATTTTTGTAATGCTCATGGGGAACCTGATTAAGCTTGTGGAACTGATCATTACCAGGGGGGTAAATTTTTTTAGCGTCTTAAAACTCTTTTTATTCCTTATTCCCTATCTGCTCACCTATGTCATTCCGATTGCCGTATTGACCGCGGCGCTGCTTTCCTTGGGCAGGTTATCCAGCGATAATGAAATCCTGGCCATCCGCGCAAGCGGAATACATATTTTTAAACTCGTCCTGCCGCTCGTCATCATCGGAGTGATTACCAGCTTATTTCTGGTTATCCTCAATGACCGCATCATCCCCAGGGCGCACTACGCCAGCCGCAGGACCCTGATGGATATCGGTATCAAGAATCCCGCCGCTGCCCTGGAAGCAGGCACTTTTATAAACTCTTTTCAGAACTATGTCTTGTTTATTTATTCAATAGAGAAGAACAAACAAACCGGAGAACGCAATATCCTCAATAATGTGCGCATTTATGAGCCGCAGGGAAAAGACAAGCCTTCCCGGACCATTATCGCCAGGCGCGGTGAATTCGTCTCTCTGCCGGATAAGAAAGTCGTAAAGTTAAAATTAACCGACGGAACCTCTGATGAGCCGGACATCAATAAACCGGGTGAATTCTTCAAGTTGAATTTTAAAACTTACTATATAACCCTGGCCCTGGCCGCTCAGGATGAAAAGAAAGAAATAGAGAAAAAACCAAAAGATATGACCATCAACGAACTAAAAGAACAAATACGGGAATTTAAATCCCAGGGCATTGAAACCACGCCGCTGGTAACCCACATCCACCAGAAGTTAGCCCTGGCATTTTCCACGCTGGTCTTTATCCTCCTCGGCTCGCCGATGGCAATCATCAGCCACCGCAGAGAAAAAACCTTGAATTTCGGCCTTGCCTTCTTGATTGTGGTCTTTTATTATCTGCTGCTCATCGGGTTTGAATCTTTAAGCCTCCAGGGGCACCTGCCGCCGGCCCTGGGCATCTGGATGCCTAATATTATCTTTTCTCTCCTGGCGCTTATGCTGATGATAAAATTATGCGTATCTTAGATAGATACATCTTTAAACCCATCATCCAGACCTTCCTGGGCTGCCTCTTCATCTTCATCTTTCTCTACGTAATCTCGGACACCTTGGCCCATCTGGATGAAATATTGAAGAACCGCATCGCCATTAGTGCCGTTTATCAGTATTACCTGGCCTACCTTCCGATCATCTTTACCCAGACCTCGCCCATTGCGCTGCTTCTTGCCGCCATTTATACCTTTGGCAGGCTTAACCGCAATAATGAGCTCATTGCCATGCGTTCATCGGGCCTAAGCCTCTGGCAGATAAGCGCGCCGGTTCTGTTAATCGGATTAGCCTTGAGTATGGGGGTATTTTTTGTTAATGAAAGATTGGTCCCTCAAGCGCAAGCGCAGGCTGAAAAGATGAAAAGCTACTTTGAAGGCGATAAAAAAACAGGCCCTAAAGAAGAAATAATCAATAACCTTGCCTTTTACGGATTAAAAAACAGGCTCTTTTTTGTCCATTCCTTTGATACCAAAGATAATATTATGAAAGGAATTACCATACTGGAGCATGATGAGGAGCAGAATTTGATTGCTAAAATTGTTGCCAGGGAAGGAAGATATAAAGACAATCTTTGGATTTTTTATGAATTTACCAAATTCCAGTTTGACCGCTATGGCCATATCCTGGCGGACACCATATATAACCCGGAGCAGATTACGGACATCACCGAAAGCCCGCAAGACCTGCTTTCACAAAGCAGGCGCCCTGAATTGATGAATATCGGACAGTTAGAAGATTACATCTGGAGGCTAAAAAAAAGCGGAGCGGCTCAACCCGCAAGAAACCTTCTGGTAGACCTCTACCAAAGGTATGCTTCAAGCGCTTCAAGCCTGATACTCATTTTGATAGGAATTCCTTTCTCCTTTATGATTAGTAAACGCGCCAATCTCTTCAGTTCTTTCGGAATCTGTATACTGATCAGCTTTCTCTATTATATCTTTACCGCGATCGGCCTTGCGCTGGGCAAGGCCGGGATGATCTTTCCCTTTGTGTCGGTTTGGCTAATTCCCCTCGCCTTTTCTCTCTGGGCCTTGAATGCAATCTCTAAGGCATCCTAATTTTTATATATCCGCCTTATCCGGCCCCCCAGATTACAGACAATTTCATAGGGAATAGTTCCGGCTAATTCAGCCAGCTGCTCAACCTTTATGGATTTATTTTTCTGCCTGCCGATTAACACCGCCTCCTGGCCAATCTTTACCTTTTTTATTTTTGTTACATCCACCATCAGCTGATCCATACAGACCCTGCCGACAATTTTTGCCTCCCGGCCGGAAATTAAGCAGCGGGCTTTATTGGATAAACTTCTGGGATATCCGTCGCCATAGCCGATAGGCAGAGTAGCAATTCGCATTGCCTGCGGCGTGACATATGTATGCCCATAACTAATGCCGCTGCCTTTTGGCACCGTTTTAAGATAAATGATTTTTGTCTTCAGGCTTAAAAGCGGCCTGAGTTTAGGCCTTAAGCCGCCCTCAGGGGGCTTGCCCTCCGAGGGGGATAAACCATAAATCATTAGCCCGGGCCTTACCAGATTAAAATACCCCTCAGGATAATTGATTACTCCTGAACTATTTGATGCGTGTTTTAAAGGTATATCTATGCCTGATTTCTCTAAGCGCCGGATGAGCGCGTTAAAGAGCCTTATCTGTCCTTCAGTAAAACAGGGGTTATTGTCAGCGCAGGGAAAATGAGTGAATACGCCTTCAATTTTTATATTGCCCATCTTGGTTATCGCTTTAATAAAACTGTATGCCTTCTTATGAGCTACTCCAATCCTGTGCATCCCGGTATCAACCTTGATATGAACGCGGGCTAAAATATTTCTTTTCTTTGCCTCATGGTTTAATTTAGAGGCCAATTCTTTTGTGCAAACGGTCTGGGTTAAATTGTAATCCAGGAGCGGCTTGATGTTATCAGCTAAAACGGTGCTCAAAACTAATATCGGGACAGTAAGCCCTGACCTGCGCAGCAGGATTCCTTCATCTAAACTGGCAACACCCAGATAATCAACTCCCAGGCCCTGGAGCCTCTCTGAAATCGCAACCAACCCATGGCCATAGCCATCCGCTTTAACCGGGACAAGGATTTTCACCCCGCGGCCGGCTAATTTTTTTACTAATCTGAAGTTATAAGCTAAGTTCTTAAGATTAATTTCTGCCCAGGTTGGGCGATATGTTGCAGGGTCCATAATTATTTGCCTGTGTTAACCTGGCACTCCTTAGGATAGAGATAAAGTGGAACAAGTTTATGCAAGTCCCCCTCGGGGGACAAGTCAGAAAACTCTTTATTTTTGATACTTCGACGCCGCTCAGTATCAATGCTGAGCGCAGCCGAAGCATTGATTTTCTCTTTAACAGAAGACATCAGCGCCTCTTCTCTAGGATACCAGAGGCTCTCATCAGCTAAAATAGCCAGAGAGCCCAGTTTCTTTTTGATCTCATCGGTATAAAGATTTAACCCATTACCTAAAAATACAACCTCATCTTTTCCTTTCAGGCTGCTAAGTAACTTTTCAACAGATACTAAAAGATAGCGGCTCTTACGCATCAGATGCCTATCCGTCATTTTATAGATTGCCGCATAAACTAATGACCTCCTGGCATCTACGATAGGACAAACCAAACCGCTATGATTACTAACCGCGCGGGCGAGCAGATCAAGGCTGCCCACACCGATTATCGGTTTCCTGAAAGGGAATATCAACCCTTTGACTGCGGCTAATCCTATACGCAGGCCGGTGAACGAACCCGGGCCCAAGCCGATGCCAAAATAATCAATTGCCTTCAAAGATACTTTTGACTGCTTTAAGGCGGCATCAATGGACGGTATGATTTTTCCCGACAGCTCTCTGGCAAAGGGCCTGCGCATGCCCGCTACGAGCTTATCATCTTTAGCTATTGACAGGCAAAGGTATTTTGATGATGTGTCTATGGCTAATATGTTCATCCCCGCCCTTCCTTCCTAATCTACTCAAGCCATAAATTTTTCGTAATCCGGGAATCTTGCGGATAAAGTATGTTTAAGCCCTTGATTCTGCCGCAAACCTAAACAGGGGTCTTTTTCAAGTAACGTCTTTACCTCTTGCTTAGCAATATTTATCACTTCCCAGCTTCCCAGCGGATTAACCCGCAATTCCGGCATACCATGCTGGCGCACTCCAAAGAACTCGCCGGGGCCGCGGGTTTCCAGGTCGCGCTCTGCGATTTTAAATCCGTCGCTCACTGAAACCATTGCATGCAGCCGGGCCCTGGCCTCTTGCGTAGAGGCATCGCTGATTAATATGCAATGCGACTGATACTTTCCCCTTCCGATCCTGCCCCGCAGCTGGTGCAGCTGCGACAGGCCAAAGCGCTCAGCATGCTCTACGACCATTACCGAGGCATTGCTGACATCTATGCCTACTTCAATTACTACCGTAGAAACCAATATATCAAGCTTACCGTCTTTAAATGAGCGCATAGCGCCGCTGCGTTCCTTTTGCTTTAATCTTCCGTGCACGAGCCCGACTCTATATTGACTAAAAACATTCTTCTTTAAATCTTCGTACATACTGCTTGCCGCTTTTAAATCAAGTGTTTTTGATTCATCAATTATAGGATAAACAATGTATGCCTGGCGCCCGGCCTGGACATTCTCTTTGATAAAATCGTACACCCAGCTCCGCCTGCTTTCATCGACAAAATAGGTTTTTACCGGAAGCCTTCCGCGGGGCAGTTCCTCAACCGTTGAGATGTCCAAATCCGCATAAATAATCATTGCCAGGGTCCTGGGGATGGGGGTTGCGGTCATAATCAGGCAATCCGCATTAACCGTTTTGGTTAAAAGGCTCAATCGCTGATGCACCCCGAATTTATGCTGTTCGTCAATAACCACAAAGCTTAAATTTTTGAATTCCAAATGCTCCTGAATCAAGGCGTGCGTTCCCACCAGTATATCCACCTTAGCGCTCTTGACATCTTTATAAATCTTCTCCCTTTCCTTCTTATTTGAACTACTCGTTAGCAAGGCTACATTTATTGCGCGCCCGCCATACTTGAGGCTTGAGACTTGACTCCTGACACTTTGATAGTGCTGCCAGGCAAGAAGCTCTGTCGGCACCATAAAAGCTGACTGATAGCCGTTTGATACTGCGAGCATACACCCATATAAAGCAACAATGGTTTTTCCTGAACCCACATCGCCTTGAAGCAAACGGTGCATAGGTTTTAAAGACGCCATGTCCGCCTTGAGTTCTGCAATAACCTTCTTCTGTGAAGAAGTCAGCTCAAAGGGCAGGCCTTTTTCAAACTCATTCAGAAAATCTTCATTTATCTTATGGCTGATACCTCTTATTTTATCTGCCTTAAGGCGCTTCAGGCCAAAGGAGAGCTGCAGCAAAAAATATTCCTCAAAAAGAATCCTTTTATAAGCTGATTCCTGCGCAGGTATATCCTCAGGAAAATGCATATTCAAGATGCTGCTGGCGATATTCAGCAGATTATAACGTTGCCTGATATCATACGGCAGGATATCGCAAAACTTAGGCAGATATTCATCTAAACAGCCTTTTACTATACGCCGCAGCATTCTCTGGCTTAACTTTTCAACCAATGAATAAATAGGGACAATCCTTCCGCAATTGAGGTTGTCTTTACTTTCCGAATCTAAAATCTCGTATTCCGGATTCTGCATTTGAAGGCGCCCGCCGTAGAGATCTATTTTGCCGTAGAGCACAACCTCTCTGCCCGGTTTAAAATACTGTTTTAAGTACGGCTGATTAAACCAAACGCAGGTCAATCTGCCGGATGAATCCTCAACAACGATTTCAAAAATATTCAAGAACCTGCGCCTGAAACCTGAAGATTCCTCCCGCCATTTCGCGAAAGGGCGGGATTCGCCAGACCCTAAAATCCTGGCTTCTATAGTTTGGTATTCTCCTATCTTTAGTTTTGCGATATCGGTGAGCTTGCTTCTATCTTCATAGCGGCGGGGGAAATAATAAAGAAAGTCCTCAATAGAATGAATGCCCAGGTTATTAAAGAGTTTTGCCCGCTTCGGCCCTATGCCTTTTAGATAACGGATATCCGTCGTGAGAGCTTTAACCATACATTAAGATTATACAGTAAATGCAAACAAAAAGCCACAGCTTAAAAGGATGCCGGCATAACCTCATTTCCTCTTAAGCTGTGGCCAGGTAATTATTTAAAAAATCAAAAAGTTAATCTTTAATGCCTGTTGAAGCTGGCAGAAGGTTTTGACTAAGGTATTCCTTGAGCTTAGCCCAGGTCTTAGCTCCCACCTTACCATCAACCTTTAAATCACTCCTGGTTTGGAATTCTTCAACTGCCTTTTCGGTTTTAGGGCCGATCTTACCATCTATTTCACCGTCATAGAGGCCGGCATTTTTGAGTGCCTGCTGTATTTCTTTTTCAGAAGGCGGCAGAAATTCGGCAGGGCTTAGAGGCTCTTGCGCCTCTCCTGATACCTGAGGAGCAGTTTCTTGTGTTTTTCCTTGAGCCTCGGCCGGGATACCCGGCGGTTGCGGCGTAGTTGTCGTTGCGCCCGAGGACAGCTCTCCAGTCATCGGAGCGGTAACCGTTGGCTCTAAAGCCTTCTCTTCGCATCCTGCCGCAAAAATCATCAGGGATAGAACAAAAATCCATGCAAAAGTTTTTTTATCCATCAGCCCTCCCTTAAAATATTATGGTTGATAATCATCCTTTGCTCACAACTTATATAATAATACATCATTTCAAGTAAATTGTAAAGCAGAAAAAGCCCAGCTTTTAAAAGCTGGGCTTTTTATTCAAGCCGGAGCATCGTCCTACTCTCCCATAGCATTACTACTATAGTACCATCGGCCCTGGAGGGCTTAACTACCGTGTTCGGAATGGGAACGGGTGTTGCCCCTCCGGTATGAACACTCCGAAATTTCTCTCTATTTCTAATGTGAAATTTCGGACAACTTATATAATCAAGCGGATAAAACTTTGCCGTTTTAATATAAAACAGGTGGTCAAGCCGATTGGCTATTAGTACGCATCAGCTCAAATCCTTACGGATCTTACACCCTGCGCCTATCAAGGCCGTAGTCTCCGGCCAGCCTTCATCCCGACGCCTTACGGTGTCGGGAAGGGATACCTATTTTTGAGGGGGGCTTGGCACTTAGATGCTTTCAGCGCTTATCCCTTCCGAACATGGCTACTCAG
>MHHA01000012.1 GCA_001805845.1 Omnitrophica WOR_2 bacterium RIFCSPLOWO2_12_FULL_46_30 | reverse complement strand
GCCACCACTGCAAATGACGGGAACTATACCTGGCTTAATGTCAACGGCACGGTTTTAGGAAGTAATGCTTACGTAAAGGCAAGAGACCCCAACAATGCCAATGGCAGCAACATGAGTAACTCATCATTTAGGATCAGAGGCATCATCAATGTAACATCGCCATCCGATGCTATGTCAAGAGCAGTTAACCAAAGTTATTATGTCAACTGGACAAGGGTGGGCGCTATCTCAACGGTAAAGATAGAGTACTCTCACGATGGTGGAAACACATGGATGACTATCAACGGAAGCGTAAGCGCTGCCAGCGGTACGTATAACTGGTCGCTTGATCCTAACACTACCAATGTTACAAATAACTTAGGAAAAATAAGAATAACCGACAATGATGACGCAGGATGCAATAATTTATCAAGCGGCAACTTCACTATAACAGGCGCATTTGACCTGTTGACCCCTACAGCTTCCGGCATAGTCTTAGATTACACCGGCGCATCTACATATAACATAACCTGGAATGTCTATGGCGGCATACCCACCGCGCAGCTACGTTATTCTACCACAGGTATTAACGGGACCTACGGTAATATCATAACAAATGTAACCGCCTCAAATAAAACCTATGCCTGGACTATACCTAATGCCATAGGTTATAACTTGTCAGTAATGGTCCAAGACAAAGACAACCCGGCGGTAAATGACTCATCAGCCAATCCCTTTGCCATAAAAGGAAACATCAGCGTAAACTACCCCAATGCCACCAGCGGCAACTGGACAGTAAACTGGCCTCAATACGTAAACTGGACTCCCACCGGTAACTACACCCAGAATGTGGTCATAGAATACTATAATGGAAGCGGCTGGAATACCTTAGGAACAGTTTCTCCTGGAGGGACAGGTATTCTTCAATCTTTTGCCTTACCAACTAATGTCCCCAATGACATCACCACTACTGCAAAAGTAAAAGTACGAACCCAGGAAGGTAATGCTTCGGTAGACGTAAGCAATGAATCCAATACATTCAGGATAAAGGGCACCATAGATGTAGCAGTGCCCAATACAGCAGTGACACTATTCGTAAACGATACCGCCAAATACATAAACTGGACTTCAAATGGCACAGTTACTCCTGTTGATATCCTCTACTCCGTAAATAACGGCGGTACCTGGTATGATGTTATAAGGAATTTAACTGCTGCTGCAGGCGATAACAACTACTCCTGGAGCCCCATCCCTGACCGCAAGAACGAATCAAGCTGCTTGGTTAAAATCATCCACAATAAGACCGGGATGAATGACGTAAATGATACTTCTAATGTTGCCTTCACCATCTTGCCGGTCATAAACGTAACCAAGCCCACTGCCGGCCAGAACGTATACGCAGGCTCTACAAATGCCACCATAAACTGGACCTACACCGGCACACAGCTCGCCAATGTAGATATATATTTTGTAAATGATACAGGCGGTTGGCAGCTATTGCCGGGAGGCGGAGGTGTATCAATTGGCTCGGGAGGTAACGGAAGCTTTACCTGGAACCCTGCACCAAGCTATAAGAAAACCAATACTCAGGTGAGGGTCTGGGATAATGTCACCAATAACGTATCTAATATATCCGGATTATTTGATATTGTAGGCAACCTCAGAGTAACTGCTCCTGATGGGGGACAGAACTGGCCTGTGGGGACTCAGCAATTTATAACCTGGTGGAGGGATGCTATAAGCCTTGTAAATATATACTTCTCCACAGACGGCGGCTCAAGCTGGAATACCATAGCCACCAACTACAATACCACAGGCACAACCCAATATCAGTGGAATATATCAAATGACACCAAAGTCAGCAATAGCTTCACCGTCAAGGTAGAAGACGTTGCTAATCCAAATGCGACCAACGATACATCTAACGCATCAAGCGCGATAATGAGCGTCTTTGACATTACCTCTCCAGAGAATACTACAGATTACGTAATCGCAGGAGACGCTTACAATATTACCTGGACATCAAAACCCACAGGCGTAAATGCCTCTAGCAATGTAATACTACGGTACTCAACAAACGGAGGCTCAAGCTGGTCTGATATACCAGGCGCAAATGTAACTCCTAACGATGGCTGCTTTACCTGGAGCAGCATAAACGGAACTATCCTTGGTAACCAGACAAAGATACAAATCATACAATCAGACAACTACAATGCCAGTAATCAAAGCCAAAATAATTTTGAACTAAGAGGCAACTTAACAATAACCTATCCTAATGATACTGCTGTTGGCGCTATAGGAAGCGCACTGCCCATAAATTGGACAACAGTCGGTAATGTTACTAAGGTAAAGCTCGAGTACTCCTATGACGCAGGTTCAAGCTGGAAAACATTAGTCAACAACTTAAACGTAACCGGCTCGCCGCAGAACTGGACCTGGAACATTAACGCAAGCGAAAATACTACAGTTATAGGTAAGATTAAAATAACCGATGAGAATAATGCCAATACTTATAATATCTCAAGCGGCAACTTTGACATAATAGGCTCTCTATCCATAAGCGTTCCCAACGGAGGCGAGGCCTTAACCTATAATGGCACCTCCAAGGCCTACATCAATTGGACTAAACAAGGGACAATGGAGAATGTTACTCTCTACTACTCCACAAATAACGGCTCAAGCTGGAATACAGTTACAAATGTCACTGCCTCAGATCTTACTTATAACTGGACAATACCCAATGAAATAGGAGGGAACCTTAAAGTCAAGCTCGCTGACCAGGATGACCCGAGTGTAAATGATACCTCAAACGGCACCTTCGGTATAAAAGGAAGCATCCTCGTAACCTATCCCAATGGAGGCGAGGATTGGACTGTAAACCGTGCAGACTATGTAAACTGGACGCCTACAGGCACATATCCTACGAATGTCATCATTGAATACTACAACGGAAGCGCCTGGAATACCCTTGGTAATGCCCCTGCAGGAAATACAACAGCGCCGCAGTTATTTACATTGCCTGCTAACGCCCCTGATTCCATAACCACCGCCGCCAAAGTAAGAGTCTCCGCCAATGAAACAAACGCTTCCATCAATGTAAACGATGAATCTAACTCAACCTTTAGAATAAGAGGCACAGTCAATGTTACGGTGCCCAATAGCGCGGTTACCTGGTATGTAAATGAGACAAAGACCATCCAGTGGACCTCAAATGGCACTGTTACGCCTGTTCTCATACAATATTCAACCAATGGTTCAGGCGGGCCGTGGTATAACATTAACGGCAGTTATAACGCTGCCTCTGGAGCAAACACCTATAATTGGACCGTGGAAGACCTTAAGAATGACTCAACCTGCTTCATAAAGGTTACGCATAATGTAAGCGGCCTGACAGATATTAACGATACCTCTGATGCCGCCTTCACTATAATCCCGAAGATAAATGTTACAGAGCCGCAGAATAATTCATACGTGGCAGTGGAGTCCACAACTACGCCTATCCGATGGAATTATACCGGCACAAAGATATCAGCCGTAGATATATTCTACAGGCAGAATGCAAGCTCCAGCTGGACAAATATTGCCTACAATGTCTCAAATAGTCTGAACGGCTCCTATGTCTGGCCGTCAGTGCCTATTTTAAGGACGACTGAGGCAGAAGTGAGAGTATATGATAATGCAACTTATGTGGTAAACGGCACCTCTAATAAATTTAATATAATCGGCAAGCTCAATTTAACCTCTCCCAATAATGCAAGCACTAACTGGATAATTTTGACAAATACAAGCCAGGCAGTCTGGAGTTCCACGGCGGTACCCACAGTAAATATTTATTATTCCCTAAACGGCTCAGGCGGAACATGGGTTTATAGTATGTCAGCCAATGGTTCAGCCGGTTCGGCGAACTTCACCGTTCCAGAGAATTGCACCAACAATGCCAGTATCAAGATTACAGATTCTTCGCTTGAGAATGTAACCTCTGATATATCTGACAATAATTTTTCATTCGTGGAAGATTTCCAGATTACGCAGCCAGAAGGCGGCACTGTATTAGTCTGCGGCCAGACATACGATATAAGATGGACAAGAAAGAGCGCCAGCGCCTTGCCAAACGTTAAACTTGAATTTTACGATGGGAATAGCTGGTCCCTTATAGGAGGCAACGCATCTAATACGGGTGAATATGCCGGCTGGCCAATCCCGAATACCACAATATCTACCCAGTGCAAGGTAAGGGTTGTAAGCCCCATCAATCAAAATAATAATAATGAATCAAGCCCGCCGTTTACGATAATAGGCGCCATTAACGTCACGAACCCGAATACCGGAAACGAATCATGGAACGTAGAGGGGACCTATCCTATCAACTGGTCGTTTGTAGGGCCTATAACGAACGCAACCATTCAATACAATTATAACGGCACCAATCCTGCGGATTGGATAACGCTGGTTTCCAGGACCCCTGCCGGCTCAGGGGGCAATGGCACCTGGAACTGGACGATTAATGATACCGCTCCGCTAAGCACGACTGCGAGGATACGTGTATACGATTCAGACCAGAACTTAACAAATGATACCAATGACTTTAATTTTACAGTAAAAGGCGCGCTGGAATTACTGACCCCAAGCGCCTCCGGGATTGTGATGAAAGCAGGGGAAAGTTATAATATTACCTGGCAGAAATTCGGCGCTATTACCCAGGTGAATCTCTCTTACTCTAATAATTCTGACGCTGGTCCCTGGAAACCCATAGTCTCTAACCTTTCCGCTACTCCCACATATTATAACTGGCCAGTTGCGGATGATATCGGCAGCACCTTAAAAGTAAAGGTCCAGGATGCCAGCAACATAAACGTCTGGAATATCTCTTCAAACAATTTTACTATCGTCGGCAAGATTACTCTTCAAAGGCCTGACCAGGCAGAGCCGGACTGGGTCGTAGGCGAGTCAAGGTATATTAACTGGACGCCAACAGGAACATTTTCGTCTGTCATAATCCAGGGTTCTACAAACGCCTTCGCGAATGAAAGCCAGGTCTGGAATATTACTACGGTTCCAGCCGGCGCCAACGGAACGAACCAAAGTTTCAATTATTCGCCTGTAGGTGATAACCTATCCAATAATGTAAAGATTAGAATTTCTGACGCAAATCCAGCTAGATTTAGCTTAGTGAATGATACGTCTACGGACCCTCTTAAGATTAAAGGAAAGCTTACGGTTGCAAGCCCTGACGCCGGCACTGAAGTTTGGGTTGCCGGGACAAAACCGACTATTAACTGGGTAAGGGCCGGCTCCATTCAGAATATCAGCATAAGAGTTTATGATGGCTCAAGCTGGAACACGGTTACAAATGTCTTATCTGGAACACCTGAATATAACGGAAGCGCATACGCAAACTGGACAGTTCCCGATACCGCGGTTAAAGCCACAAAACAGGCAAAGGTAAATATCACGGATGCAGGCGAGTCAACCGTAACAGATGAATCCAATAATACATTCTTAATCAGAGGCGCACTCGCCATCACGGCCCCATCTACATACGGAGAAAGAATATTAGCGAATACCACATACAATATTACATGGACCAAGACCGGTATCTACAGCCCTTCGGATAATGTTAAGATTGAATATCGGATAGGTAACGCAAGCTGGCAGAGCGTATGGAGCGATGCGCTTAATGCCGGCGGTGATTCTATAGATAGCGGTAATGCTACGTTCCCCTGGACTGTCCCCGGCTCCACCCTCTCCAATGATGTTAAGGTAAGAATGACGCGTTTGGCTGATACGGTTAATGTGCCGATTGCAGAATCTCAACCATTTGCAATCGCAGGAAATATCACTGTTATCTCGCCGGCATCAGGCGACAAGTGGGCGGTCAATACAACCAATCCGATTAAGTGGACGATGAAGGGCAATATTGAGAATGTGAGCATATATTGGAATAACGGCAACGGCACCTGGAACTTCATCAATTACGCTAACGGCTCAATAGGCAATACCACAGGACATCTCTGGGCGATTCCTGTGGATAATCCTGCTGTCATATCTCCAAATACCACCATAAAGGTCTCCAACACATTTGATGAGCAGACGAACGATACCTCGGATACTTTCAGCATAGTTCCCAGATTTGGAGTAACCGCACCCATCGCCAACCAGCTTCTCTATGCGAACAGAAATACATATATTACATGGAATAAGTACGGCGATGTCCAGAATGTGAATCTTTACTGGTCAAAGACAAACTTTACCGAAGGGCTCGGCACTTTAATAGAGGCCAACGTTACCAACGACGGAAATTACACCTGGCCCGCACCTGATGATTTAAATAACACCGTGCGCGTGCGTATCACATATCCTGCTGATGAAACAGCGACTAATCTCTCGGCTCCGTTTTCAAGGATCGTTCCATATTATGAAGTGGTATCTCCTTACAGTTCGGCATATGACATATGGCCGGTTGGCACGCTGAAGCAAGTGAAATGGAATTGTTCCAGCGCAAACGCTTCAACAGTAAATATATATTATACGGTAGACGGAGCCAACTACACCTACACGATACAGGAAGGAGCCAATAATTCAGGAGCCGCAAACGCAACGAGGATATTTAACTGGACAGTAAATGATACCATAACAAGCGCATTTAAGGTAAGGATTCAAGATGCCAATTCAAGCCGTTCCGACATATCCGTAACATCGCCTTTCAATTCCAAGATTGTAGGTTATTTTAATCTGACATATCCCAATGGCGGCGCAGGTCAGAACTTCACTGTCAACGATAATATAACGATCGCATGGGCTAAAAACGGCAGCGTCTCAAATGTAAAATTAGAGATTGCCAAAAACGACGATTGGATTAACGCCACCACTATTAACGGCTCAACTAGCAATACCGGCCTGTATCCTGGCTATTTGGTTAATGACCTCATCTCCGACAATGTAAAGATACGCGTCTCCGATGCGACCGATCCCCAGGCTAACGATACATCAGACAATTATTTTAAGGTTCACGGCGCAATCAATATGACAACGCCAAACGGCGGGGACAGGATACCCATCGGATATAACACAACCATCCGCTGGAACACGACCGGAAATATTACAAAGGTAGGCATCATCGCGTATTCAAGTTTAGGAACAGGCGATTCCCGGTTCCCGTATAATCTATCCAGCCCGTACAATGTGGAGCTGAATTATACGAATAACGGAAATAATGAAACCACCTATAATTGGACGCTCCCTGACAACGCGACCAATAATTTAAAGATACGGGTGGTGGATTCAAGCGACGGCACCATATATGACGAAAATAGCGGCAACATCAGCGTCATAGGTTCGTTTAACATCGTCTCTCCCAACGGAAACGAGGTTTGGGTCGTAAATGAGACGCGCAACATAACCTGGTTTCCCACCGGCAGTTCGATCAGCGAGGCGAGGATCCTGTATTCTTCAAATAACGGAACCTCCTGGACGGCTATTAACGAAAGCTATAATATTTCAAACGACGGCATCGTTAATAATACCGGTAACCTGACCAATAGCTGGCAGTGGATTGTTCCCGATGTAATATCCAATAATACGCTCATAAAAATAGAAGACCGTTTTGACGAGACAGTAAATGATACTTCAAACGCTACCTTTAAGATACGCGGCAACTTAAGCCTCACATCGCCAGCATCCGCGGACCGCTGGGTTACCTTAGAGAATAGAACGATATCCTGGAATACCACTGGTTCAATATCAAAAGTTCATCTCTACTATTCCAGAGATAACTTTCTGAACAATCAAACAATAATTTTGAACCGCACAAATCAGCCCGGCGTCAATAATTTCCTCTGGTCTGTTCCCGATCCACTTACGGTATTTACCCTAAATGACTCAAGCCTTCCAGTACCAATTAAGATAAGAATCATAGACGCCAACGATTCAACGGTGTCCGTTGATTCCGCAGAGTTCAATCTGGATTACTACAATATCACATGGTACGTCAAGGACTTCTTGAGCAATCTTCAGGTAACTACCGGCCTCTCAATCAATGATACGTCTGGCTGGATAAATTCAGGGCTGGCCTCTCCTGTAGCGCATAAGACCCCTTATGGCAGCTGGGAGGCGACATGGATCCATAAGGACTATGGCGATGCCACGGAGAAGTATATTGCAGACAGCAATAAGAATATCACTGTCTATCTTGAATCAAAGGTGGTGCACGTCTGGGAGGCAAGGACAGATTATGTCTATGATGCCGCAAACGATAAATTATCTTTTAAGAGCTATTTGACCAGGGACGGTTCTATGGCCGGCGCCAGGGATGCGAATGGCACCTTCTATACCATCGCTAATAATTCTACGATAGAAGTATACAATGCAACCGGCGCACTGATAAAGACATTGAATACTACCAATGTTTCAAGTGCGGGTTTCTTTGCCCAGGATTGGGCCTCAACCGGTTTGAATACTACTGAAGCATACAATGGTATTACCCAGATAGATACTTCTTTAGGCGGTAAATTCCGCACTCCGTTTCTTATCAATATCCTGCCTGCGGCTTCACTCTATAACGCATCCACGCT
>MHHA01000011.1 GCA_001805845.1 Omnitrophica WOR_2 bacterium RIFCSPLOWO2_12_FULL_46_30 | reverse complement strand
GTTTGGTCATTACGGTGATAAACAAATTGCCAAAGCTATGTCCTGACAGTTCACTTGAAGAATCAAAACGAAACTGAAATAATTCCTGCATCAGGCTGGGAGCATCAGCCAAAGCCACTAAGCAGTTGCGGATGTCTCCGGGCGGAAGAATGTCAAACTGCTGCCTGAGCCTGCCGGATGAACCGCCATCATCAGCCACGGTAACGATAGCAGAGGTATTTGAGGTATATTCTTTTAACCCCTGAAGTAAAACCGATAATCCTGTCCCGCCGCCAATGGCAACTATTCGCGGCCCCTTTTCCAGATAGCGCTTGCGATAAATAATATCCACAAGCTCTTTCTCGCCCTGCGGCAGGAATACGGCGATAAACGAGCCTAACATATTCCGCAAGCCAAGAATACCCAGGAATACGCCTACCATTATGGCCAGGATGCAGATGGCCCGGTTTAAAAAGCTTACTTCAATAAGAAAACGCGCCATACCAAAGGTAGTCAGCAGAACCGCGAAGGCAAAAAGGATTAGCCAGCGCTTAACCCGCATTCCCGGATAAAGCCATTTAATTACCCGTAAAAAAATATTAGAATCTCTTTTCATCTTAACTTAGGCACTTTCACGAATTGCATCACATTAAATGAGGCAACAGGTTCATATCTTCTTTTCGTCTTCCTGCACAATGACTTTCAGGATTGACTTTTCGTCTTTGCATTCCTTCAGGCTATCCCGGAAATATTTATCTTTGAGCAGGCGGGAAATCCTTGCTAAGGCTTTCAGATGCGGGCCGGCTGAATCAATCGGAGCAATGAGTAAAAAGAATATATAGACCTTTTCACCGTCTAAAGAATCAAAGTCAACCCCGTTTTGCGACAGTCCGAAACTGGCAATTAATTTATTTACGCATTCTGACTTGGTATGCGGAATTCCTACGCCCTGGCCAATCGCGGTTGAACCCAGGGCCTCCCGGGCCATAAGCTGTTCAATAAGTTTATTGCGGTATTTCTTATCTATTTCCTCACTGGCAATTAAAAGATCAACCAGCTCCCGGATAACGTCTTCTTTCTTTGTGGATTTGATATCCGCGCCTATTGCCTTCTTAGACAGAAAATCCATTATCTTCATACCCCAATTCCTCCTTCTCTAAGTAACATTTATGAAAACTAAAGATTATGTTCTGTTCATAGCATAGCAGGAAATTATATGCTTCCCCCCTTGTTTTGTTTTGCTTCGCTCAACAAAACAAAGCAGGGGGACTGCGAAAAATCTGTCAAAGTTTCTATCAGAAGGACAGATTTTTCTTGACTGACGCATTTCTTAAGCGGGAGGCGGGATTCGAACCCGTGACATCAACCTTGGCAAGGTTGCGCTCTACCAACTGAGCTACTCCCGCAGCGCTTTATTCCAACCCTTAGCTCTTAATTCTTAGTTCTTAATTCTGCTTTATGCGGACGGAGGGAGTTGAACCCCCAAGGGTTTCCCCATATGGTCCTAAGCCATACGCGTATGCCAATTCCGCCACGTCCGCATATTGGCTGGCGACGGGTTCTCGTCACTAAGGGTAAAAATGTAAAATGAGCCGCCCGTGACTACGAACACGTCGCTCCTCGCTTCACTCGTCGCTCCCCAAAGGGGCTCTGCCCCTATGGCGTCCCGCCTGCGGCGGGACTGTTACCCCGACAACGCGGGGGAAATGCTTCCCCCGCACCCCCTGGTGTTCTCGTCACTGGGGAGAAATGTAAAATGAGCCGCCCGTGACTCGAACACGGCACACTCGGCTTAAAAAGCCGATGCTCTACCAGATGAGCTAGCGGCCCGTAAGTGATGGCACGATTTACGGAAAGCCAGGGGCTTGAACGTAAATCGTATGCCCGAACTTATCCCCCCTTGATTTTGTGCAAAAAACGCACAAAATCAAGGGGGGATTAATTCGCCCCGCCAACGGCGGGGCTCATTAATACTCTGCCAGTTCTTTTTCCTTCGCTGCCAGGGCCTGGTCAACCTTTTGAATATGCGAATCCACTATTTTCTGCAGGCTATCATGGCCCTTAAACTTTTCATCCTCGGGAATCAGCTTATCCTTTTCTAATTTATCAATCGCCTCTTTTGCGTCCCGGCGAATAGTTCTTAAAGAAATCCTTCCTTCCTCAGCCATTTTCTTAACCACCCTGGATAACTCTTCGCGCCTTTCTTTAGATAGCTGGGGTATGGAAAGCCTGACCACCTTCTTGTCATTTACAGGAGTAATACCCAGGTTTGATTTTAAAACTGCCTTTTCTATCTCCGGGATAGCCGCGGTATCCCAGGGCTGAATGAGAATTAAGCGGGCATCCGGAATAGTTATGGAAGCCAATTGTTTTAAGAGCATCGGCGTGCCGTAATAATCAATTCTTAATCCTTCTACCATACTAGGATTTGCCCTGCCGGTTGAAATCTCATGAAATTCCCGCTGCATCGACTCAAAGGCCTTTTTCATCTTTTCTTCTGTTTCCCTGAGGATATCCTTTAGTGCCATATCTTCACCATCCTGTGTTATTTAACAACCGTGCCGATCTTTTCGCCCATCACCACCCTGCGGATATTGCCTTCCTGCGTCAAATTAAAGATTATGATGGGTAACTGATTTTCCATGCACAGAGTAATTGCGGTTGAATCCATTATCTTTAAACCCTTTTTTACTACATCTATATATTTAACTGAAGAGAACTTCCTCGCTTCTTTAAACTTAAATGGATCCGCAGTATAAACTCCGTCAACCTTGGTGGCTTTTAGAACTATCTGGGCATTTATCTCTTTTGCCCTCAGGGCGGCTGTGGTATCAGTGGTAAAATAGGGATTACCGGTCCCCCCTACAAAAATAACTGCCCTTCCTTTTTCTAAGTGGCGCATTGCCCGCCTCCTGATATAGAGCTCTGCTACCTGGCGAATTTCAATTGCGCTCATTACCCGCGTGGGAACGCCCATCTTCTCCAGCGCATCCTGAAGGGCCAGACCATTAATTACCGTAGCCAGCATTCCCATATAATCCGCCACCGAACGGTCCATATCTAAGCCCTTTGCCTCAACATTCTCCTGGCCGCGGAAGATATTACCGCCGCCTAAAACAATGGCAATCTCAACCCCTGAGTCCTTGACTTCTTTTATCTGCTTGGCAATGGAAAAAAGCGTCCCCTGGTCAATGCCGTGGCGGTGCGGCCCCTGAAGGGCTTCACCGCTCAACTTAAGCACGATACGTTTATAGATAGGCCTGTCAGATTTTTTTTCCATAATATCGTTTGCCCCGTTCAAAACTACAGGACAACCTCCAAAGAGAAAGAGGTTTTGAACGGGGTTTGCCTATTGCCCAAGCTGAAAGCGCACAAAACGCCTGACGACAATATTCTCTCCGACCTTTGCCGCTATTGAATTTAAGTAATCCTTTATCGTAAGCGAGGAATCCTTAACAAAAGGCTGCTCCATAAGGCAGGACGCTTTGCAAAAGGCCTCCGGGTCGGCCTGTTCTTTAAGTATGTCCTGAGGAATGTCTTCCCGCTTGATATAGTGAGGATTCATTGCCGCAATATGCAGCGCCGCATCAGAGGAAAATCTTATGAACTCTTCATTCCGGGATACGAAATCGGTTTCAGAATTTACCTCAAGCAAGACGCCGATTTTATGGTCAAAATGAACATATGAGGCAATCCTGCCGGCCCTGGTAACTCTATCCGATTTTTTGGCAGCAAGCTCAAGCCCTCTTTTTTTGAGCAGCTCCGCGGCCTTGATTATATCGCCTTTGGAATCCTCTAAGGCCTTGCGGCAATCAGATATGCCCAGAGAAGTTGCCTCGCGCAGCTTTTTTATTTGTTCTAACGAGACATTCATCTCTTCGTTCTCCTCATTCTGCTTAGAGGCGCAATGTCTGCGGCTTTAGCTTTAAGAGGTTTTTTCATTTCCCCCTCTTTATCAACGCCTGCCGCCTGCTCCGCGAGTTCAACAATCCCTTCTTTCACCTTGATATCCTCTTCGCCTGGCGGCTGAGCTTCTCCTTGCGCAACAGCCAATTCTTCTGCTTGTCCCCCAAGGGGGACTTGAGGCTTAATATTTACCTGAGCCAGATATTCTAAGAATCCCTTCCTGCCGCTGGCAACAGCATCTGCAATGAGCGTGGTAATCAAACGGATTGATTTGAGCGCATCATCGTT
Source organism: Omnitrophica WOR_2 bacterium RIFCSPLOWO2_12_FULL_46_30 (assembly GCA_001805845.1). Taxonomy (GTDB): domain Bacteria; phylum Omnitrophota; class Gorgyraeia; order Gygaellales; family UBA12090; genus 2-02-FULL-45-21. Next base: position 4,600 of record MHHA01000011.1, on the reverse strand, counting down.
GCCGGGGATGGGATAATCAATAATCTCCGGATTGCAATTGGTATCTATAAGCGCTACCACCGGGATCCCCATTTTCTTCGCTTCCTTTACCGCCAGCTCCTCTTTCTTAGAATCAACCACATAAAGCGCGGAAGGCAGGCGCTCCATATCCTTAATCCCGCCGAGGTTCTTTTCCAATTTTTCACGCTCTTTTAATAAGAGGCTGACCTCCTTCTTGGTAAAACTCTTGAAAAGCCCGTCTTTTTCCATCTTTTCAATCTCTTTCAGGCGCGCAATTGACTTTTTGATGGTTGAGAAATTAGTCAAAAGCCCGCCTAACCAGCGATGAGAAACCCAATACATACCGCAGGCCTGCGCCTGTTCCTTGATAATATCCTGGGCCTGCCTTTTGGTTCCGGCAAACAAAACTATGTCGCCTTTACGGGCTAATTCCCTGAGGAAATCCTGCGCCCGGCGCAGGAGCTCAACCGTCTTTTCCAGGTCTATGATATAGATTGCATTGCGCTCGCCAAAAATGTATGGCGCCATCTTCGGATTCCAACGTTTTGTCTGATGGCCAAAATGCGTTCCTGCTTCAAGCAATTGTTTCAGTAGTTCTTCTGCCAAAGTTAATTACCTCCTTAATGAGCCCCGCCGTTGGCGGGGCGAATTAATCCCGTCAACTGCGAAGCGGATTTCGCAGAAATACGCGAGCGCTTTGTTGACGGGGGCGAAATGGATTAAACTAAAATTATACCATAAAAATATTAGACATCAACCCAAATTTTTTAACCTTCCAGACAATGCTGCATCTGGCAGAGCCGGCGGTACAACCCATCGCTTGAAAGCAATTCCTGATGGGTGCCTGTCTGCGCTATTTCGCCTTTATCTAAAACGATTATCCTGGAGGCGTTCCTTACCGTAGAAAGCCGATGCGCAACCAGAAGAACGGTCCTTCCCCGCATAGCGGCATTCAGGGTGTCCTGGACTATCCGTTCGGACTCTGAATCTAACTGGCTGGTTGCCTCATCCAGAAGGAGAATCGGCGGATTTTTAAAGAGTGCCCGGGCAATACACAACCTTTGCCTTTCGCCGCCGGAGAGCCGCACTCCCCGCTCGCCTATAAAAGTATCATACCCCTGAGGCAGTTTCAAGATAAAATCATGGGCATTGGCTTTTTGCGCCGCTTCCTCTATCATCTGCAGGGCCGCGGGATCGGTATTGCCATAGCTGATATTGGCTTTGACCGTGTCATTGAACAAAACCGTATCCTGGGTAACCAGCCCAATCTGTCCCCGTAACGATTTTAAAGAAACGTCCTTGATGTTAGTTGCGTCAATAGAAATGCTTCCTTTCTGCGGATCATAAAAACGCGCCAATAAGTCAAGGACGGTGCTTTTGCCGGCCCCGCTTGCGCCGACAATAGCCACTATTTCACCCGCAGTAACTGTGAAGCTGATGCCCCTTAAAACCCCGGCCTCTGCGTAGCTAAAAAATACATCCTTAAATTCAATCTTCCCTGATATTCTTTTCAAGCTCTTGGGAGGAGACGCTTCTTTAACCGTAATCGGCGTATCTAAGACTTCATAGATACGGGTATTCGCAGCCAGGGCCTGCTGGTTTATGGAATTAACCTGGCTTAATTTCTTAAGCGGCCTAAGCAGGGAGAAAAATGAGCCCAGGTATAAGCCAAAGACACCAAAGGAAAGCCTCCCGGAAATCACATCATTGCCTGCCCAGGCCAGGACAAACACCCCCACCAACACTCCGATGAATTCGGTAGCCGGGCCCAGGACAAGGGTGCGCTTGATTGCCCTCATTGATAACTTATAGTGGGCCTGATTCTGCCTTTTAAATTTATCTACCTCATAAGGCTCCATACAAAATGCCTTGACAATCCTTGCGCCTGATATCGTTTCCACTAAGAGCGAGTTTATATCCGCCATTTTCTCCTGGGTATTTTTAGAAATTTTGCGCAGGATTCTTCCCACCTTTACGATAGGAAAGCCGATTAAGGGAACTAAGAGCAGGGAGCTCAAGGCCAATTTCCAGTGGATGAAGAAAATGGTAAAGGCAAAGAGAATGACTAAAAAGGACTGATAGAGCAGATCGGTTGTCCCATAAGAAAGTGCGTTCTCCACCAATTTCACATCGTTGGTAATCCGCGAGATAAGCTCGCCCGAGCGTTTCTTAGTAAAATACTCCAGGGAGAGGTCCTGGAGTTTTTCGTATAAGCGGTTGCGGATGTCCCGCACGCAGAGCTGGCCGATCCTTGACATATAAAAGGAATAAAAGAAGTTAAACAGGCCCTTTAGCAAGAAGAGTACCGGGATAAATAGGATAAGAATCTCTAAGAGCTTTTTCTGGGGGATAGCGTTAATTAGAGAGATGAGGTTGGCAAGGCCGCCGGGAAGCGCAAACGGAAAGATTATCTTTCCGTTATTTAGGACCTTATCAGTAACCGGGACAATCATCACCAGCGAAACCCAGTCAAAAAGGCTTGAAACAGCCATAAAGACAATTGCCAGGACAAGCAGGCCGGAATGGGGTTTTAGGAATTTGGTGAATCTGCGGTATTCTTTCATATTTATAACACGGATTTTGATATTGTCCGTGCCTATTTTTGGTATTTTATCAGAGTTATTGACTTTTCACAAGCCATTTGTTAATATTAAGTTTAATGTCTGACAAAATCAGGGTTGCGGTTATTGGTGGAGGAAGGCTTGGCTCAGCTCATGCGCGCGTATATAAAGAACTGCCCCGGGCAAACCTTATCGGCGTATGCGACATTGAGCATTCCCGGGCTTTAAGCATTGCCGGCTCCCTGCAGACCCAGCCCTTTTTTAACCACAGAGAACTGCTGAATAAAGTGCAGGCAGTAAGTATTGCCACGCCCACGGTTACCCACCACCGGATTGCCAGGGACTTTTTACTTGCCGGGGTCAATGTCCTGGTTGAAAAACCGTTTACCGCTATCCTCAAAGAGGCTGACGAGCTGCTTAAAATTGCCGGAAAAAATAGGCTTTTAGTGCAGGTTGGCCATATAGAAAGATTCAACTCTGCCTTTAGCGCGATAAAACATATCTGCCGCCAGCCAAAATTTATTGAGGTCCACCGCTTGAGCGGCTTTCCCGGGCGCTCTTTAGATATCGGAGTAGTTTTAGACCTGATGATTCACGATATTGATATCGTCCTGGGATTGGTTAACTCTCCGGTCAAACGTATTGAGGCAGTAGGTATCAACGTCCTCACCGCATACGAAGATATTGCCAATGCCCGCATCAGCTTTAAAAACGGCTGTGTCTGTAATTTGACTGCCAGCCGCATCTCAGACGAATCAGTGCGTAAAATCCGCATCTTCCTGAAAAATACCTATGTCTCTTTGGACTATAAGAATGAAGAAGCAGACATCTACCGTAAAGACGGGAATAAGATTAGCAAGGAAGCAATCTGGATAAAAAAAGAAGAACCTCTCAAGAAAGAATTATCTTCCTTTCTTGACTGTCTCATCCACAAAAATAAGCCCCTCGTCTCAGGCATTGAAGGCCGCCATGCCCTGGAAGTGGCGCTCTCCATCCAGAATCTTATATGGAAAAGAAAATAATCATCGTTAGCGGTGAGCCGTCCGGCGACCTCCAGGCAGGACTGCTTATTTCCGGGCTAAAAGAGTTAGATAGCGGCATCGGGGTTTTTTCGGTTGGCGGCAGCTGCTCCCAAAAAGCAGGCGCGGAAATCATCCAGGACATAAAAGGCCTGAGCGTCCTGGGCTTTTTTGACGTCTTAAAGAAGTTAGGCGAATTTAAAAAGTTAATGCGCTTGGTCTTGGATAAAATTGAAGAAATTAAACCTGAAGCGATAATCTTAGTTGACTTCTCGGGGTTTAACCTGCGCTTAGCTAAAAAAATCAATAAGCGCGTAAGAACAATTTATTACATCAGCCCGCAGGTCTGGGCCTCAAGGCCGGGGAGAATCAGGACAATCAAAAAATTTATTGATAAGATGCTGGTCATCTTTCAGTTTGAGCAGGACTTCTATAAAAAATTCGGCATTGATGCGGAATTCGTAGGCCATCCCCTTTTAGGCCTGGTTAAACCATCAATGAGCAAAGAAGAGGCGAGGAATGAATTCGGCCTTAATGAAACCTCCCCGGTCTTTGCCCTCTTACCCGGTTCCCGGGCCGGGGAAGTAAAAAGGATATTACCAATAATGCTGGAGAGCGCCCGGCTGATTCAAGAAAAAATTCTGGAGGCCAAATTTATTATCTCTAAACCTCCATCCCTGGATAATACTATATACGAGAAAATTCTTAAATCGTCATTACGAAGGATGAAGCCTTTTTTTCAGTCATTGCGAGGAGCCCTGACACAATCAGGGCGACGAAGCAATCTCAATTTAGAAATCAAACTTATTGAGGCTAAGCAATACGATTGTTTAAATGTCGCTGACTTTGTCTTAGTTGCCTCAGGCACGGCGACCCTGGAAACAGCGATTATGCAGAAACCGAATGTGGTTATTTATAAGATGGGGTTTTTAAATTATCTGCTCTATCGCCCGTTGGTTAAGGTTCCTTTTATTGGAATGGAAAATATTGTGGCCGGAAAAGAGCTGGCGCCTGAATTTA
>MHHA01000010.1:2502-12301 GCA_001805845.1 Omnitrophica WOR_2 bacterium RIFCSPLOWO2_12_FULL_46_30 | reverse complement strand
ATTTTGATAGGCCTGCCTTCAACTCCTGCCTTTGTGCCTAACCTCGCCGCCTGAATAAATGCCTGATAAAATTCAGGCCGGCAATCCGGATAGCCGCTATAATCTATGGCATTTGCTCCGATGTATACGGCCTCGGCTTTAATTGCCTCGGCATAGGATAAGGCAAAGCTTAAGAAAATAATGTTTCGCCCTGGGACATAAGTGCTTGGGATACGGGATACCTGCCTGCCGGCAGGCAGGGCAGGGCGGGGTACGGAAATTCTTCTATCTAACAAAGAGGAACCCTTCCAGGGCAGGATGATTTTTACTACTTGCCATTTGCAATTTGCCCTTTGCGCAATACGTTTTGCGCTTTCTATTTCTTTCTTATGGCGCTGGCCATAGTCAAAGACAAGACAGAAACATCTGCATCCCTGAGCCCTGGCATAATAAAGCGTAGTAGCTGAATCTAAGCCGCCGGACAAAAGAACCACCGCTTTTTTCACCCCGCCCTTTTGCTTATTGTTAACTTTATTATTCTCAGGGAGGGTGGGGCTCATTCAATGGAATACGTTGCCGAGCAATTATCCGATTCCCAGACCGTTACCGCCTGTAAATGACCATTGCCTTTTAGCATATACAGCAATAGTTTATCAAAGATATATTTTGCCAGGTTCTCTGAGGTAGGATTATGCTTTTTAAAATAGAGAAGTTGATTAAGATACCGGTGGTCCAGCTCATCCAGGACATCTCTGAGCGCCTTTTTAATTTTATGGAAATCAAGCGCCAGGCCCTGCCGGTCTAATTTTAGAGCGGCAACTACTGCTTCAACCTTCCAGTTATGGCCGTGAAGCGCTTCGCATTTGCCTTTGTATTCGCGCAAGGAATGCGCGGCGCTGAATTCTGCTCTTACTGAAAGCTTATACATAATTTTATGTCAAACTCACCCTGGTAACATTCTTTATAGAATGCCCCAGGAATCTTTTTGCTAAACCGCTAAACCAGGCCGGGCCGTCTGAGACATAAAATGAGAGGGCCGGCTTATGATTAGATTCCAGAATCCCCTGGTGAATGAGAATCTGCTTTACTTCAGTCGCTGCCTGTTTGGCTGAGTCAATAAGAATGGTTTTATTACCCATAACCTTTCTGATTACTGCCTTTAGTAAAGGATAATGCGTGCAGCCCAGAATAATCGTATCAACGCCTGCTCTTTTAAGCGGTTTGAGATAAACCCTGGCTACATCCAGAACAGCCCGTTGATTAAGCCAGCCCTCTTCTACAAAAGGGACAAATAGGGGGCAGGCCCGGGAAATAACCTTAATCTGCGGGTCAAGCGCCTCAATCTCTCTTTCATATGCCCGGCTGTTCGTGGTAGCCTTTGTCCCGATTACACCGATGCGCTTATTTTTCGTGGCATAGGCCGCCTCGCGCACCCCGGGCGAGATAACTCCGACTATGGGCACGCGAAAGTGGCTGCTGATTACCGGAAGGGCAATGCTTGAGACGGTATTACAGGCAACGCAGATTAATTTCACCTCTTGTTTAAGCAAAAACAATATATTCTCAATTGAAAAACGGACTATGGTCTCCTTTGATTTAATGCCGTAAGGAACCCGCGCCGTATCGCCTAAATAAACGATATCCTCATTCGGTAATTGGCGGATAAGCTCTCTGACCACTGTCAGGCCGCCTACCCCTGAATCAAAAACTCCGATTGCCTTTGGCACCCCAATCCTTTAATTATTAACCCTGTTAACCTCGTAGGTTAACAGGGTTAATGCAAACCCGCTAATTCATACTGCCGGCTGTAGTTAAGTATTCCCTCGCAAATTGCCTCGGCTAATTGCTGGCGGTAAAAGCCGCTGCGTAAATACCTTTCTTCGGAAGGATGAGAAACAAAACCTACTTCAACCAAAACCGCCGGGATACGCGTTCCTTTTAAAACGTAAAAAGGCGCTCCCTTGACTCCGAGAATTCTCAGGCCCATATTCCGGTTGGCTGCCTGACAGATACTCTGGGCAAGAATAATTGACCTGGAACGGCTTTGCGTATAAATGATATCCCAGAGCGTAGCCTTCAAATTCAGCGAGGTGTTATAAAAAGAGGCCGGCTCAATATGCAAATCAGCATTGCCGGCGGTATCCAGCGCCCGGGAATAATCATTTACCTTATCCGTGATATAATAAACCTCAAAACCGTTCAGCCGCGCTGAACGCGCTGAATTAGAATGGATGCTGATGAAAAAATCCGCCCTGGCGCGATTGGCAATGTTTGCCCTTTCTTCCAGGGTGATAAACTTATCTACTGAGCGGGTCATACTTACGTCAATACCTTTGGCTTCTAAAAGATGCGCCAGCCTGCGGGCAATATCCAGATTTACATCCTTCTCCCTTAAGCCGGTCCTGCCGATTGCCCCGGGGTCATAACCGCCATGGCCTGCATCCACGATTACCTTTCTTATCGCGTAGCCAGGCGCGTATTCGCTTGATGCCTGCGGTATAATCCGGCAATAAAAGCGGTCAATCACTAATTCCCGGAATTTTTCCGGGACAACGGTTAAGCCGTTATGCACCCGCACCGGCTCCCGGATATCTAAGGGAACGCCGTTAACTAATGCCACTGAGCTGTCTATAAGAAGCTTTACTTCGGTATCTGCCTTCTGCATACTAATCTGCCTGGCGAAAGAATCATAATCCCAGTCAATTTTAAAATGGCGGCAGATTTCTGTGAGCGGATAATAAAGATTATTATTCAGATAAAACTTTTGTATGGGAAGTTCCGCTGCCTTCGGAGCGGAGACAGTAGCGCAGCCGACAAAGACACAAGAGAGAAGACACAAGACACAAGACACGAGCAGGCCAGGAATCTGAGCTTTGTATTCTATTTTCTTATTAACCGCTTCCCTCAACAGCATTCTTATTGCTCCAGTTTCAGCTCAATATCCTTGTTTCCGTCGTTTACGATGACCCCAAACTCATCTATGCGCACCACCTTATAAGCGCCGATTATGTCTCCGGGATGCGCAATCTGGTCGTTGATTAAGGCGTATCTTTCCTTAGCATCAGAAATAATCCCGCCCAGTTGTAATCCTGAAATACCGGATTCTGAAACCCCCGAAGCTACAAAAGGGTTCCTTCCATAGTCCTTGGCTTGTGTCCGCAACGCCTTCCTCTTTGGCATATGCTGGGAAGCAACGGCCTTGAATTGCCGGCCTATCTCCCCGAGCTTCTTTTTTACCGGCGCCAGATTACGGCCCCAGATAAAAATTGACAGTCCAAGCAGAATTCCCAATATGAGCTTCTTTTTATTTTTGCCTTCGGGTTTCATAAACACTCCTCTCTTTCGCCTAATCCAAACGCAATGCCTGTCATGATATTTTACTTAATGTGTTGGCGTTAATCCTGGGTTATATAGATATTTAAAGTTAAAGAACATAAAATCTTAGGTAAAAGCTTTTCATCGGAGTTGACTTGAAGATTTTCTACCGTCACCAGCGCATCCTGAAGATTTTCCAAATCTCCCAAAAAAAGCCCCAACTGCTTATAATCAGCGTCAAGCTCCATTTCAACCGGCAAAACTCTATAACCTTCAAGGGCCTTTATTTCCTGCTGACTGATGGACTTAAAATTAAGCAAGCGGCTCTTTGCCGCCTCGGTTATCTTATCCAGGACCAAAACAAGCTCTTTTTGGCTGACTAACCTTTTGTGTATGCCGATTTTCTGGAAATCCCGCAGGTTTTCCGCTGTTCTTAACTGTTCTTTTAAACTCTTCCATAAGGAATCCATTTTTCTAATTTCTTTAAGCAGAGGAAAATAAATAAAAGCAAAGAGCAAAAATAAGAAAACGGCAATACCTGAAATGATGCTCAGATTCTTTTTATTTACCTTAAGCGCTCTCATTCTGTTTCCATCTGTAGCTGGAATTCTTTCAGGGATTCCCTGTCTTCAATTTTGACAAAGCGCACGTTTTTAAAGAGCCCTCTTTCTAAAGAATGAATAAAATCGGAAAGCAGCTTCTCAGGTTTATCTGAAGAAAGTATGACGCCTTTGAGCACAGCCGAGCCGTTAGCCATCCTCATTTCCTTTAGACAAATACCGGAAGGTATGCAAAAACTGATCTCCTTAAGGATATCTTCGCAATACGGCTCATTGATAAGGATTTTATTAATCAAAACCCAGTCCCGGGGGCTGCCGAATTGCTTAGTCAGCGCTTCTATTTCAAACTGAGCGCTTTTTATCTTCTTGTTCAGGTTAACTAATTGAAGGCGCATCCCGCTAAAGATAAGGATGGCAAAGGTCAGGGCTGCGGCGAGCGCTGCCTTCAAGGCTGCCTTTTTAGCTAAGTCCCCGGCTTCTTGTTTCATTTCCGAAGGCAGAAGATTTATTTTTTTAGTATCAGTCATCCCTGCGCCGGCTGCCTCAGCTATACGGCAGATAGCTATCCTCTCATCCATTGCCGCTTTCTTTAGGTTAAAGCCCTCTAAAGCATTATAAATTTCCACCTCCATCCCTAATTCCCCGCTTAAAAACTGAGCCAGCCCTTTAAGCTGCGCGCTGCCGCCAAAGAGAATCAATTTATCAACCCGTTCTCCCCGGGACTCTTCGCGATAGTAGTCAAAGGAACGTTCAATCTCCTGAGCCAATTTTTCCGCTACCGGCCTGAGCAGGGAAAAAAGCTGCGCGCTAGTGATTTTATTTTCTAATAACTGCGCATTGAGCTCATTAGGAATTCCGTATTCTCTTTTTATTTTTTCTGCCTCCTCATAGCTAAGCTGGGTTCTTCCGGCGGCAGAAGATAGCGGGCTCATTGCGGCTCTGGTCCAATCGTCCCCGCAGACAGGAAGCTTGCGGTTAAGCGCTAATCTCTCATCCTTTACGATAATTAATTCGGAAAAGGTTTTCCCGATGGTCAGCGCGGCGATATTCCCGGCCTCTTTTAATTTCTTAAGCCGTAATAAAGCATAGAGGGCAAGGCTAGAATGAATAATTCCTGCCGGCTTAATCCCTGCCTGGGTGAGCAAAAGAAGATGTTCTTTAATCGCCGCATTCGGACAAACTGCCGCCAGAAGCTCGGTCTTTTTTATTCCCTTTTCCAGGACGTCTCCGGCAATCTCAAAGTCCAGCGCGGCATCAGCGATGGAAACCGGAAAATAATTTTTTGCCTCTAAGCGAAGCGCTTCTTTCAGTTCTGACTCAGGCATCTGGGGCGCGACAATCCTTTTCACCATCGCCTCGCCGGAATTAACCATGGTGATAACCATGGAATCCTTCAGGTCAACACCGCGGCAGATTTCCTTTAGCTTGAGAAGGGCATCTTTGTCTTTTGTAATTTCTATCAATTTTACTTTGATTAAGGACAGGCCGTCATCCTCTTTAATAAACTGGGCTAATTTTATGGAAGCGGCGCCGATATCCAGCCCGAGAATATATTTTTTCTTTAAAAACTTTGAAAAAAAAGCATGCATCATTTTATTACGTTTAATTGACCGGAACAATTTCGTTCCAGTCCTTTTGGCTGTAAGCGGTTACGGTTGCATCATCAGCGACAACTGTCTGCTGGAGCTTGCGGCTCAGCGAAGCTACGGCGCCTGTTGAGGTAATTTTACTGCCGATTGCCTCTAAGGTTGCTATCCTTACTCTCGGGACACCGGGGATTCCCTGAGGAGGAACCACTAATCCCACTGTGGTGACTTGAAGCTTAAGATATTTTACATTGGATGCCGCAGTAAACGTATCAGTTACGTCAGCGGAACTATTATTTGTCACATTAACTACTGTAGTATAGTTAACGCCATCGCTAGATACCTGCCAGGAGTAGTTTCTCGGGCTGTGGTCTGAAACAGGAAGAATCAAAAAACGGACCTTATTCAGAGTCAAGGCGTAGGGAAATGTAATAATGATTTCTTGGGGGTTAGCCGCTGTGGGCTGATTCACTGATTCCCAATATGTGGCATCATTTCCATCAATCGCATTCGCGGCAACATTGCTTCCTTGTTCTGAAGTGGCTGTTGCGGAAGCGCCGTTATTTGCCAAGGCAAAATCCCATCTTTCAACCACCATAGCGTAATTTCCATCGCCCAGGCTTTCGGTGGTGCCGGATGTGGCCCAATCTTCACCTTGTCCTCCGGCCGCTGTTGGCGTCATTAAATTCCAAATCGCCTTTTGCAAACCCGCCTCAGCCAGCCAGAGCGCCTGGGAACTTGCGGTATCATAGCCCATAACTTTCACCTGGACAGAGCTCATATATAAGAAAGCAACGGTGATAGCCGTAAGCGATATTAACATTATAAACGTCAAGATGAGCGCTGTGCCCGACCGCCTGCTCATAGGTTTCTTGGCTTCACCTGCGTCCTTGACCTTATTGTTTCGGTGCCCCTTTTTATGCTTATATCTAAAGTAATTAAATTACCGCTCAGCGACAGGTCTGATACCGGCGGGGCAAGCACATCGGTTGCTATAGTTTGGCCTGAACCATAACTAAAGGTTCCGTTTATACCTCCGGAAAGCGGCTCTTTCTTTAGCTGATACGCACTCTGGGAGAAAGTCAGCGGATAAGAATCGTTGGCGCTATACAGATAATAGATATAATAATTGCTCAGGCCTTCTCTAAAACGTATCTCATCGCTTACCGAGGCTGCCTGCTTAGCTTTGCGCAGGTCCCGCACAATCTCTTCCAGGCCTCTATCAAGGTTAATCCCGATTCCCGCTCTTGTTTCCTGGCTTGACCAACTGAGCAATACCGCACGAAAAACAAAGGCAGTAGTCAGTATCAAAATAACCACTAAACCAATTACCATCACCAGCTCTATCAACGTAAACCCCGTTCGAAACCTCTTTATCTTTAGAAGTTGCCCCATAGTTTCGAACGGGGTAAACCCATCCCGCATTGATTTACCCTTTAATAATTCGTTACCAGGCCGGTTAAGGCAAGGTCAACCTGCCCGCCTTTCACGTTCCAGTTGACGGTTACATCTACGCGCATAGGGTTCTGGCCTTCAGCAACGTTAACAGTTAGATTAAAATTTGAAAAATTTGTATCGGGAACCGGGCCGCTGTCCGCTAAGCTGGAAAAGGCGGTATTTTTTATCTCTTCCATTTTCGCCTGGGCAATATTTAAAGCCAAATCCACATTTGATGCATCTTCAGAGGATAAAAAACCGGCATTAAAGGCCTGAACTATCGCAATAACGCCTGCGCTAAAAATGATTAAGGCAAGCATAAACTCTAAGAGGGTAAAGCCCTTGCTCAAGGTATGCGTAGACATCATAAATCACAAGTTACGGCTGTGCATCCTGCCCGGCATTGGAGGCATAGATACAGCTGGTGCCGTTGGTTTCCACTACCGCGTCCGAGGTTATCGTGGCGCTGCCAGTACCTGCGGCTCCGACAGAATAAATCACATAGAACTTATTGTTGGTTCCGCCCCGCACATATCCGTATGTGGTGTTGGCGGCGGCAAAAGGGTCAGGGGGGATGGAGCTGACGATATTAGGGGTTGCGGAGGTTAAACTGCTCAAGGCAGAAGGATACGTAGAATTATTGTGGATATAATAACTCTCCAGCGCGGTCTGTAAAGTCCTTAATTCGCCTTTTGATTCGGCAATGTTTCCCTCTTCCTGCATCCCTCTAAAGCGCGGCAGGGTAATGCCAACTAAGATTGAGATTATTGCGATGACAATCAAAAGTTCAATCAGGGTAAAACCGTGATTCGTGGTTCCTGCCTTGCCGGCAGGCAGGCGTGGTTCGTGGTTCGTGGTTCGTGATTCGTGATTCATATTGTACATTTTTCCTCCTTTCCTTTAATGCCTTAAAATTTTCACCATATCAAAAATCGGTATTAATATTGAAGCCATAATCAAGGCGATGATGGCTGCCATAATCGCCAGAAATAACGGCTCAATAATTACAGTCAATCTCTTGACCGCATACCCCACAGCCATATCGTAGAAATCCGCTATTTTATTCAACATCTCGTCTAAATTCCCGCCTTCCTCGCCCACGGCAATCATCTGCACCGTATCAGACGGGAATTCGCCGCTTACCCTCAGTGAATCGGATAACTTCTCGCCCCTCTCCACTGACTGCCCCACCCTGGTAATTTCATCGGCGATTACCGCATTGCCAATCACCTCCTTAGTAATCTCTAAGGACGCTAAAACCGGAACTCCTGCGGACAACAAGGTTGAGAAGGTCCGGGTAAACCTTGAGATAGAAATCCTGCGCGCCAGTATGCCAAAAAGCGGAATCTTAAGCAATAAGCGATCAGATTGGTATTTACCTTTCTGGGTCTGCCAATATCTCTTTAGCATCCAGAGTAAAACTGCCAGTCCGGCGATTATGGCATACCAGTAACTTTTGATGCCCAGGCCGGCAGTATAGAGTATCCGGGTAGCCAGGGGAAGCCTTATGCCGGCCTTAGTGAATAAATCTACAAACTGGGGGATAATATAGGTAATGATAAAAAGGATTACTAAAATTGAGGCAATGAATAAAAGGGCGGGATAAAACAATGCCCCTTTTATCTTCTCCCTCAGCTCCATTTGGCTTTCAGAAAAGATTGCGTATCTTCTTAGGACCTTATCCAATCTGCCCGACTCCTCGCCGGATTTGACCATCCCGGCAAAAAGCCTGCTAAAAATATGCGGGTAATAATTCAAACTGCCGGATAAAGAGCTTCCCGCTTCAACATTCCTTCCTATATCCCCGATAATATCCTTTAACTTTTTATTTTCTATCTGCGCCTGAATTGACTTGAGCGCAGAAAGTATCGGCACGCCAGCTTCAATCAGATTAGCAAGCTGGAAATTAAAAACCAGCAAATCCTGTTGTCTTACCGGGCGCCATCTCTTAAGCTTATCTTTGATTCTAATTCCCGGCTTAAGCTCGCTAACTGCGGTAGCTAAGTAGCCCATCTTATGCAGTTTGGCGGTAAGCTCATCCGGGGAAGCCGCCTCCATCGCGCCTTTGATAAGCTTACCCCTTTCATCCCTTGCTCTATAAATATAGCTGGACATTTTTATTCTTCTTGAGTCAGCCGTAATATTTCTTCAACGGTAGTAATTCCCTGCTTAACTTTTTGCAGGCCGTCGTCTTTTAGGGTAAGCATGCCTGAGGCCTGAACCTGCTTTTTGAGCTCTTCTCTGGAGGCCTTGCCGGTAATCAGGCCGCGGGCCTTATCGTCAATAAGCATAAGTTCAAAAATGCCAATCCTGCCTTTATAGCCGCTCTGCAGGCATTTGGGACAACCCCTGCCGCGGTAAAATTTTATCCCGGGGCCCGGGGCTATTCCAATATCCTTTAAAACCTCATTGGTCGGCGCATATTCTTCTTTGCAGTCAGGGCAAATGCTTCTTACTAACCGCTCTGCCAAAACCCCGGCCAGCGAAGAAGAAATCAAAAATGGCTCAATGCCCATATCAATGAGCCGGGTTACCGCGCCCGCGGCGTCATTAGTATGCAGGGTGGAAAAGACCAAGTGCCCGGTCAATGCCGCCTGAATGGCAATCTCCGCGGTTTCACTGTCTCTTATCTCACCCACCATTATGATATCCGGGTCCTGCCTCAAGATAGAGCGTAAGCCGTTGGCAAAAGTTACATTGGCTTTAGGGTCAAGCTGAATCTGGCTTATGCCGCCAAGGTGATATTCTACCGGGTCCTCAATGGTGATGATATTTTTCTCCTTGGAATTGATGGTATTTAGAGAAGCGTAGAGGGTTGTGGTTTTGCCTGAGCCGGTCGGCCCGCAGACCAAAACTATCCCGTAAGGCCTATGGATAAGCTTTTGATATTTTTCTAATACCTCCTTAGAAAAACCTAACTTC
>MHHA01000010.1:1250-2479 GCA_001805845.1 Omnitrophica WOR_2 bacterium RIFCSPLOWO2_12_FULL_46_30 | reverse complement strand
GTTAAGCTTAATACGGCGCTGCTGCGGTCTAAAAGGCGCAAAACCATATTCTCGCCATAAATAGTCGGCACAATGGAAACCCGGATATCAATTGAGCGGCTTTCCATCTTCATCTGAAAACGCCCGTCCTGCGGGCTGCGCCGCTCGGCTATATTTAAATTTGAGAGTATCTTCAGCCGTGAGATAATCGCGGACTGCAGGTATTTGGGCAAAACCGTCCGGTCGCGCAGGATTCCGTCAATGCGGTATCTAACCTTAATCGCCTCCTCTTCCGGCTCAATGTGGATGTCGCTGGCTGCGTCAGCGAGCGCAGAGACAATCGTAAGATTAACCAATCGGACCACCGGCGGCTCTCCGGAAATCTCCTGCAATTTCTTTAGCTCTAATTCCTCTCCTTCCTTAAGCCCCAATCTTTCCTGGTCAATATTCTTCAGGATATCCTCAATGCTTCCTCTTGCCCCGTAGTGTTCATCTAAGGCCTTTTTAATTTCTCTTTCGGTTGCCGCTGCCGGCTCAATATCAAAGCCGGTTTTATGGCGCAGCTCATCAATGGCAAATATATTTAAGGGGTCATACATCGCGCAGGTAAGGGAATTGCCGATTTTAAGCACCGGGATAATCTGATGCTTGCGCGCCAAATCCTCGGGAACCAACTCAATTATCCCGGGGTCAATGATATAATTATCTAACTCAATGCGCGGCAGGTTCATATTGCTGGCGATGAAGGAAACCAGATCCTCATCGCTGATAAAACCCTTCTGGACAATAATTTTTCTAAAGGGCTGTTTGGTATCCTGCTCTATCGCCTGGGCCTCCTTTGCCTGCTGGAGAGTTAAGAGCCCGATTTCAAGCAATGTTTCGCCCAGGGATTTTTTCTGCTTAGCCATCGCCCTCACTCCTTACCAGTTAATTCCCTTATTTTATCTAAGAGGACTTGCGGCTCAAAGGGCTTGACAATATAAGCATCTGCGCCCATTTCCTGGCAAAGCTTTATATTGTCCTCCTGGGCCTTGGCTGAGAAAATGATAATCGGTATGCCGGCGTATCGGGCATCCTTTTTCAGCAGGCCGCAGACCTTATAACCATCCATTTTAGGAAGCATCAAATCTAAGATGATCAAATCCGGCTTTTCCTTGCGCGCCGCTTCCAGCGCCTGCTGTCCGTCGTGGGCAAGTGAAATCTCATAGCCGTTTGCCTCTAAGCGGAACTTTACCATATCCGCCAAATCC
>MHHA01000010.1:0-1233 GCA_001805845.1 Omnitrophica WOR_2 bacterium RIFCSPLOWO2_12_FULL_46_30 | reverse complement strand
GCCAAATCCGGCTCATCATCAACTACCAGCAAACGTTTTTTAGCCATCGGGGCGCCTCCTGCGTTTATTTTTTTATTTTAACATACCTTGCGCTAAATTTAAACTAATAATATCCTCTTCTTGCTCATTCTTCTATTCTATACTTATATCTTTCAGCTTATTTTTTGAGTTTTGGATTTTTAGTGTTTCTATCATTTTATCTTGGCAGGATGAATATGAACCTTGTGCCCTCCTGCGGTTTGCTCTCCACCCAGATTTTACCCTGGTGCAGGTCAATGATGCTTTTGACAATTGCCAGTCCCAGGCCGACGCCTTTTGCCCCGGGGCCGTAGGTTCGGGAAAACTGCTGGAATTTGTCAAAGACCTTAGGCAGGTCTTCCTGGGCTATCCCTTTACCGCTGTCGGAGATAGCGCATTCAATGGCCCTGTCTTTTTCCTGGATTTTGACTTCAATGCCTCCTCTATCGGTGAATTTGAGCGCGTTTTCAATTAACCTGCTGAAAACCTGGGCCAGCATGTCTTTATCCGCCAGAGGCGCTAATCTTTCCTGGGGGAAGTCGGTCTTTATCTCTAAGCCCTTGTTTTTGGCCTGGGGCGCAAAAATGGAGATGATATGCCTGGCTAAGTCAATGATGTCTGTGGGTTCTTTTTTCAGCTCAATTTTACCGGCTTCCAGCGCAGAGACATCCAGGATATTGTTGACCATCAGGGTTAAGCGGTTGACATTATCTAAGGACCGGCCCAGGGAATAGCTTTGCCCTTGATTAAGTTCGCCGTGCAACCCCTCGCTTACCTGGGAGACCCCCTCTTTTATCATTGCAATCGGGGTGCGCAGTTCGTGGGACACATTGGCGATAAACTCGGACTTCAGCCGGTCAAGCTTGATCAGCTCCTGGTTGGCGCGCAGGAGTTCCTCTTCGTAACGTTTTCGCAAAATTACCGGGCCTAATGCGCTAACAATTGCAAAGACCAGGCCAATCAAACGCTCATCTTCAGGCTCTGACTTATAGGCAAAGAAATCCGTCACTGCCAGGGTCTTACTCTCGGCAATAATCGGGATGAATATCGCTGTTTTCAGCCCCGCGGCTAAGGCAGCCTGCTTGCGCAGAAAATTCGTTTCTTGAGAAATATCCGGTATCCATAGCGGTCTTTGCGAAACCCCGACCTGCCCGACGACACCCTGCCCTGGGCCAAAAGTGATTTTCCGGCTTTCTTCTCTGATTTTCTCTAAAC
>MHHA01000009.1 GCA_001805845.1 Omnitrophica WOR_2 bacterium RIFCSPLOWO2_12_FULL_46_30 | reverse complement strand
AGGTTGGCATAGGTTATGATGTTCATCGTTTAGTTTCAGGGAGAAAACTTATTTTAGGCGGATTGCATATCCCTTTTAAGAAGGGCCTGCTTGCCCATTCTGACGGCGATGTTTTGACTCATGCGCTATGCGATGCCCTGTTGGGCGCGGCTGGTTTAGCTGATATCGGAGTACATTTTCCTAATTCTGATAAACGTTATAAAGGCATTTCAAGCTTAAAATTATTGGAAGAGGTAAATCGCAAGCTCAGCAAAGCCGGATATAGGGTTGGTAATGTTGACAGCGTGCTGCTTATGGACGTTCCGAAGATCAACCGCTTCCGCCGGAGGATAATCGGTAATCTCAGCTCGGTATTAAAAATACAGCCGGAAGCAGTAAGCCTCAAGGCTACAACTAATGAAGGCGTCGGCTCAATCGGTTCAAAAGCGATTGCCGGCTATGCGGTGGCGCTGCTTGTCCGCCGCAGCCCAAAGACAAAGCGGAGGAAGGCGAAAGGGAAGGGGGTGTAGATAATGATTGAATTACTTTTATATATATTGTTCCTGCTGATTTGTTTAATCATAGGTTACTCTCTATTTGTGGCCGTATTCTTTCGCCGGGAAATCCGTTCTATTTTAACTAAAGACCCGGCAGCGGCTTCGTATTTAGAGGTCTTGATGCTTTATTCGGGTTTACATTCAATAGTGATGCATAAATTTGCGCATTTGCTTTATCTTCTTAAGATTCCTTTTCTGCCGCGTTTTCTTTCAGAGATGATGCGGTTTTTTACCGGAATTGAGATTCATCCCGGAGCAAGGATTGGCCGGGGCCTGTTTATTGACCACGGTAACGGAGTGGTTATCGGCGAGACGGCAATCATCGGAGACAACGTCCTGCTTTATCAGGGAGTAACCTTAGGAGGCACCGGCAAAGAAAAAGGAAAACGCCATCCCACCATAGGCAATAACGTAGTCATTGGCGCAGGGGCAAAGGTCCTGGGTAATATTACCGCAGGAGATAATTCCTATATCGGCGCAAACGCGGTGGTAGTCAAGGATGTCCCGCCAAACTCAACGATTGTGGGCGTCCCGGGGAGGATTACCCAGCAGGATGGTAAAAAAATAGATTTTGATTTAGACCATGTCCATATCATTGATCCGATTATGCAGAATATTGAAGAACTGCAGAAAAGGATAGAGGCGCTTGAGAAAAAGGTCAAATGACAGAAAAAAAACTTATTCAGGCTTTGTTGATAGAAGATGACCCCTTCTTTGCCGTTGTCTTTAGCGGCTTGGGGAAAAAGATGCAGGCCTTTGAGCTTACTGTTCATCATACGGTGAGCCTGGAAGAATCCTTAAGTTTCCTGGAAGAACATCGCGAGATAGAGCTTATTTTTTTAGATTATCGCGTGCATCATAAAATCACCGGCTTAGAAATCCTTCAGCATATACGGGCAAAGGGCGTCAATGTTCCGGTAATCGTTGTTACTGCCAGCGGCAGCGAAGAAATAGCCGCTACCATGATGAAAGCCGGAGCCAGCGATTATTTGGTAAAAGGAACGATAAGCCCTGAAGTCCTGGAACGTTCCGTTAATGATGTATTAGAACGCCATCAGATATATGGTAAAGCCATTGACAAGGGCGAGGAATCCATTCTCAAGGACTTAGCGCTAAAGCGGTCATTGAATGGCGTCTCTGTTATGGATGCGAAAGGGCGTATTACCTATGTTAATCCTTCTTTTGTAACTATGTATGGTTATGGCAGCGAAAATGAAATTATAGGCAGGAATATGAAAGAGCTGCTGCCTTCACCCGGGAAATTTGACGAAGTGTTAACTGTCTTGCGCGATAAAAAGGTATGGCTTGGCGAGCTCGCCGGCATTAAGAAGGATAACCTTGAAATCAGCATGCAGACATTATTTTCCCTCATTGAATATAAGGCGGTGAAGACGCCGGAAATAATGGCTTCTTTTATTGATATAACGAAACTCAAAGACGCTGAGAAAAAAAGAGAATCCCTCTACAGGGGGATTATGGAGGTCTTTGCTTTAAAGGCCGAAGAGGTGGGGAATGTAGAGACCGCGGGCCATATCCGCCGCATTGCTGAGTATACGCGCTTTGTTGCCGAAGAATTAAGGAAGCAAGAGCCATTCAAAAATTACATAGACGATAAATATGTTTCCGATATCAGCTATGCCAGTATGCTCCACGACGTAGGAAAGTGGAGGACGCCGAATGAGATTCTGCTTAAGCCTTTCCAATTAACCGAGGCCGAATGGGGGATAATTAAACAGCATCCTAAGCTCGGGATTGATATGCTAATGCCTCTGCTTAAGGATAAGGGAAGCAATCAGTATCTGAAGCTTGTGGAAAGCGTTGTCCTGTATCATCATGAGCGATGGGACGGTTCGGGGTACCCTGAGGGTTTAAAAGGGGAAGAGATTCCGCTTTCTGCGCGGATTGTCGCTCTGGCAGATACCTATGACGCCCTGGTTTCGGACCGTTCTTACCGAAAGGGATACAGCCATGAGCAGGCTGTGGAAATTATTAGAAAGGAGGAACACAAGCTTGACCCGCGGGTATGGCAAATTTTTATGGATAATCACTCAGAGTTCAAGAGGTTAAAGGATAAAAGCAGCTCCGTTTATTGATACAACAATATGCCTGTTTACGTCTACAATTCGCTCACCAGAAAAAAAGAGCCGTTTGAGCCAGTAAATCCTCCCCAATTAAATATGTATACCTGCGGCGTAACCGTCTATGATGCCTGCCACTTAGGCCATGCCAGAAGCCTGTATATCTTTGATGTGTTCAGACGTTATCTTGCCTATTGCGGCTATAAGGTCAATTTCGTGCGCAATATTACCGATATAGATGATAAGATTATAAACCGCGCCCAAGAACTGAAGATGGATTGGCGGGCCTTAGCGGAAAAATATATAGAAAGTTATAAAAATGATTTAAAGGAATTAGAGATTAGAGAGGCAGATGCTGAACCCCGGGCAACCGAGAATATTCCTGAAATGCTCAAGCATATTGAAGGATTAATTGCCAAGGGTTATGCTTATATTACCGATACCGGCGTATATTTTAGCGTGCGTAAGTTTGGTGATTATGGAAAATTGTCCGGCCAGGGCATAAATCAGATGCTTAGCGGAGCGCGTATCGAACCTGATGAGACAAAACAGGACTCTTTGGATTTTGCTCTCTGGAAAATATCTAAACCCGATGAGCCATCCTGGCCAAGCCCTTTTGGCCGGGGCCGTCCAGGCTGGCATATTGAATGTTCGGTAATGAGCGCAAAGTATCTTAATACCGAAACCTTGGATATCCACGCCGGGGGGAGGGATTTGATTTTCCCCCATCATGAAAACGAAATCGCCCAGAGCGAGGCATTGACGGATAAGCCCTTTGCCAGGTATTGGCTCCATCACGGCCTGCTTACTATTAACAGCCAGAAGATGGCAAAGTCATCGGGGAATTTTATAACCCTGAAGGATTTTATAAATAAATATCGCGATAAGGACATCTTAAAATTATTCTTTTTATCCGCGCATTATGCGCATCCCATAGATTATACGGATAAAAAAATTGAAGAAGCAAAGGCCGCGCTGGAAAGATTTCATATATTGTTAAGAAAGGCTCAGGCTATAGTCAGGGATATACGCGCACCGGGAATTAAATTTCCTATAGAGACAATAAATTTTATTGAAAAACACAAGAATAGATTTATAGAGGCGATGGATGATAATTTTAATATGCCCATCGCTTTAAGCTGCTTATTTGATTTGGCCAATGAGACGAATAAATTTATTGATTCAGAAAAGAGCAACCCCAGATATACAGAAATTATTCACCAGGCCTGCGAGGAGACAATTATTGAATTGGGGAATAAAATTTTTGGACTATTCAGCGATTTATCCTGGCAACCATTGACTGATGAGGAAAGAGCGCTTCTTGATAAACGCAAGCAATCCAGGCAGGGCAAAGATTTCAAAACGTCTGACGGGCTAAGGGAAGAATTAAGAAAAAGAGGCATTATTGCAGAAGATACGAAAGAAGGCCAGTCCTGGAGAAGGGCGTAATATGAAAGGCATATTCATTACCTTTGAGGGCTTTGAAGGCAGCGGCAAGTCAACCCAGATCAAGCTGCTTAAGGATTATCTGAAGAAGAATAAATACCCCGTCTTAGTCCTGAGAGAGCCGGGCTCAACCAGGGTGAGTGAAGCCATCAGAAGAATTCTTCTGGATAAGCATAACGGTTTTATTTCCGATAAGACGGAACTTTTGTTCTATCTGGCCGCGCGGGCGCAGCTGGTTGAAGAAAAAATTGTTCCTGCTTTAAGAAAGGGCGTTATAGTCCTCTGCGACCGTTTTCAGGATGCCACGGTTGCTTATCAGGGTTATGGTTTAGGATTAGACAGGGAATTTATTAATCAATTAGGCGCTTTTGTAACCGGAGGCTTAAGCGCCGATTTGACCGTGCTTCTTGACATTGATGTCAGGGAAGGTTTAAGGAGAGCCGGCAAAAATAAGGATAGGATTGAGCAGCGTTCGTTTGATTACCATTCGCGCGTGAGAAAAGGTTATCTTAAAATAGCGCAAAGTTCGCCCTGGAGGGTAAGGGTAGTGAAGGTCGAGAATATCCAAAAGACCCAGGAAGAAATAAGGAGATTGGTAGATAAACTGCTAAACTGAAAATGTCGTTTAAAGAAATAATCGGGCAGGAAACCGCAATTAAGATTTTACAAAATTCATTGAAGGAAAGGCGCCGGGGAATAAGTTATCTTTTTTATGGCCCGGACGGTGTGGGTAAGTCCTTTACCGCTAAACAGTTTGCTAAAAGCCTCAATTGCCGAGAGGATGCTCCTGATTCCTGTGAGCAGTGTCCCCCCTGCTTTAAGTCGGATAAGCTGGAACATCCAGATCTGCACTGGTTAGACCTTAAGGAAGATTCTGAGAGCGTCGGGATTGAGCAAATCCGTCAGATGCAAAGCGCCGTTAACCTTAAGCCCTTTGAGGGCAGAGTTAAGGTATTTGTGATTAATAATGCCCAGGCCTTGAGCGAGGAAGCAGCGAATTGCCTACTGAAGGTAATTGAGGAACCGCCTGCGGATTCGGTTATCATTCTCATTACAACGCGCCTGCGCGCGGTCTTACCTACTATTTCATCACGTTGCCAGAAAATTAAATTCTCTAATCTGAGAAGAACGCAGGTTGAGGGAATTCTTAAGCAGGATTATGCCTTAGGCCATCAACAAAGCAGTTATCTGGCTCGTTATTGCGACGGAAAAATAGGCGAAGCGAAAGCATTAGGCCGGGGTGATTTCTTAACTAAGAGAAAAGGCATTCTGGATACGTTCTTACACGGCGAGGCCCAGCGGGGCCTTGAGGAATTTTTTAAAGATAAGGCGCAAGCTGTTCAGGCCCTGTCTATCCTGATGAGCTACTTCAGGGATGTCCTGTTTGTTAAGGCAGGTATGGGGCTTGAATATCTGATAAATCAGGACCGCTTTCAGGAAGTTATGAGCGCCTCCCGGATGTGCACTTATTCCGAATTACTTTCGCTGCTGGCTAAACTCTCTAAAAGTTTTGAGTATATTGACCAGAATATTAACATTAGGCTGCTTACAGATAACATCTGGACGGCCAGCCGCCGTATATGGAAAAAATAACCCAGGTAAAACTTAGAGAGGTAGGACAGGCCTTATATTTTAAATGTTCAGAAGAAAAGATAAGGCTTGGGGATTACGTTATTGTTGAGGCCGACCGCGGCGCCGATTACGGCCACGTAGTCTTAGTGGTAGAAAATAAGCCGGAGGGTGATGCCTGCCTGCCCGTCCGGCAGGCGGGCCTGCCGGCAAGGCAGGGTGCGGCTTCCGCTAGCCGCAGCCATAAGCCAGCTGAAAAATCCCACCCTGAGATTTATCATCAGGAGGATAAATCTCAGGGAGAGCCGCTAAGGAAGGTCATAAGGCTTGCCACAGGCAATGATTTAAAGCAGATAGACGATAATAAGCTCAAAGCCAAAGAGGATTTCGGCAGGGCTCAAGCGAAGATTGAGGAATATAAGTTAGATATGAAATTAGTTGACTGCGAATATTCCTTTGACCGCAGCAAAGCCATTTTTTATTTTACAGCTGAGGGCAGGGTCGATTTTCGCGACCTGGTTAAAGAGCTGGCAAAAATTTTTAAGGCACGTATTGAATTAAGGCAAATCGGAGTCCGGGATGAGGCAAGACTTTTTGGCGGCTTTGGTATCTGCGGGAGAAAGCTTTGCTGCGCTACTTTCTTAAAGGACTTTGAGCCGGTAATGATTAAGATGGCCAAAGAGCAGGGGCTGGCCTTAAATCCGCCTAAAATCTCCGGCATTTGCGGAAGGCTGATGTGCTGTCTTGCCTATGAATATACTATGTATAATGAATTATCCAAAGACCTGCCTAAGGAAGGCGATACCGTTAGCGTTGCCGAGGGTAAAGGTAAAGTTGTCGGTGTTAATAAGTTGAAGCGCTGTTGTTTTATAGAATTTGATGACGGAAGGCAGGTTAAGAAAGAGTACAAATGAACCACGCCCTTCCTAAAAATGAAAGTGTGAATATAATAAGGAATGGCGGGGTGAATAAAAAGTTTTATATTACCACTCCTTTATACTACGTAAACTCTGCGCCGCACATCGGGCATTCGTATACGAATATCGCAGCGGATGTATTAGCAAGATTCCACAGGCAGCTCGGCGAAGATGTATATTTTTTAACCGGAACCGATGAGCACGGACAGAAGATAGCAAAGAGCGCCCAGGATGCGGGTTTAAGCGAAAAGGTATTTGCGGATAAGATGGTCTCGGTATTTATTGAACTGTGGAAATCGCTGGATATTTCCTACGATGATTTTATCCGTACCACCGAAGAGCGCCATATCTTGACCGTGAAAAATGCCTTAAATACTCTATATGAAAACGAAGATATATACCTTGAGTCGTATGAAGGATGGTATTGCACTCCCTGCGAGACATTCTGGACAGATTTGCAGGTTCAAAGCGCGGGACTTTGCCCTGATTGCCTGCGTCCGGTTGAGAAGCTCAGCGAGAAGAATTTTTTTTTCAGGCTTTCTAAATATCAGGGCTGGCTTATCGGGTATATAGAGAACCACCGGGATTTTATTAAGCCGCTATCCCGTTATAATGAGGTCTTGAGTTTTCTCAAGCGCTATAAGCTTAATGATTTATGTATCTCAAGGCCGCGCGCGCGTTTAGGCTGGGGAATTGATATACCTTTTAGCAAAGAACATGTGACCTATGTCTGGTTTGACGCTCTTATAAACTATATCAGCGCCGTAGGTTTTAGTTACGATGAAGCAAAGTTTAAAAGATATTGGCCGGCAGACCTGCACTTGATCGGCAAAGACATCTTAAGGCAGCACGCAATCTACTGGCCGATTATTTTAAGGGCTTTAAATTTAGAACCTCCCAAAATGATTTTTGCCCATGGCTGGTGGATGACCGGCCAGGATAAGATGTCTAAATCCCGGGGGAATGTTATTGACCCTTTAAGGCTGGTAAAAGAATACGGCATAGACGGTTATCGCTATTTCCTGCTGCGCGATGTTCCTTTTGGCTTAGACGGTAATTTTTCGGACGAGGCAATCATAAAAAGAAAAAACAGCGATTTAGCCAATGACCTGGGCAATCTCGTTCATCGCAGCCTAACGATGGTAGAGAAATATCTTTCGGGCAGGCTTCCTCAGGCCAGAGAGCTTGCGCAGAGTCAGCTAAAAGAAGATAGCGATAACCTGGCAGCAGATGTAGGGATGGCTATTCAAAGGATAGATTTTACCGCCGCTTTAGATAAGATATGGCTCATTATAAATCAAGCCAATAAGTTTATTGAAGAAACCAAACCCTGGAATCTTTTAAAAGAGAAAAAATCCGAAGAAATGGATTCCTTTATTTTACTTTTGGTTGAAATAATCAAAAATGTCTCCTCAGCCCTATCCAGCTTTATGCCTTCAACTACAAAGAATATTCAGGAACAATTTTCCGGGCCTATCATTAAAAAAGGCATCCCGCTTTTCCCGCGCACTTAGAATGTTCATTGATACCCACGCCCATTTAGACCTTCCGGATTTTGACCCTGACAGGGAAGAAGTGATTAGGCGCTCGCAGGAAGAAGGCATCAACTCTATAATAAATGTCGGCTCAAGCCTGAAGGGCTGTTTTGCCGCTGTTGATTTAGCCCGGCGATACGAGAACATCTATGCCTCGGTTGGAATTCATCCTCACTCAAGCGGCGAAATTGACGATAACGGCTTTGAACAGCTGAAAAGCGTTTTGCTTGTTTCGCCCTTGCGCGCAGGCCCCGCTCCTGCGAGCATAGGCGGGGCAAGGGCGGGGCGAGCAAAGAAGGTAGTGGCAATCGGCGAGGTAGGACTGGATTTTTATCGTAATCTCTCTCCGGTTGATACGCAGAAAAAACTTTTTAGAAAGTTTGTTGACTTAAGCATTACCGAGAACCTGCCCTTAATCCTTCATAGCCGTCAGGCCGAAGAAGAAACCCTGGGGATATTAAAGGAGAAAGCGGGCAAGTTAAAAGGCGTCCTGCATTGTTTCTCCGGGAGTAGAGATTTTTTAAGAAGCTGCTTAGATTTAGGGCTGCACATTTCTTTTACCTGCAATATTACCTATAAAAAATCAGATAACTTACGAGAGTTGGTAAAGCTTGTTCCTGAGGATAGATTATTGCTTGAAACCGACTGCCCCTATTTATCACCTGAAGGAATGCGCGGGAAACGCAATGAACCGGTCAATGTAAAGCTCTTGGCTAAGGCAATAGCAGAATTAAGGAATTGCAGTATTGAAGCTATTGCAAAAAGCACTACCGAGAATGCCGGGAGATTATTTGGGCTTCACCCCGTTAGAAACTATAGGGCAACCTCAAAAGAGAAAGAGGTTTCTAACGGGGTTCACTTATGAAATCGCAGGTTTCTATAGTCAGGTGCTCAACCTATAGCCAGGGAGAACTTTTTTTAAAAGTCAGGCAGGCGGTGGAGCTCATCGGCGGGATGAAGAAGTTCATTAAGGCCGGTTCCAGGGTTTTACTTAAGCCAAACCTATTGATGGCGATTGAGCCGGAGGCAGCCATCACTACGCATCCTGAGTTTGTGCGTTCAGTGATAAGGCTTTTAAAAGAGATTAATTGCAAAATTTGTATAGGCGACGGGCCAAGTGTTTTTGGCGGATATATAGAAGATATCTTAAAGGTGTATGAGCGTACGGGCATTAAACAAATAGCCGATGAGGAAAAGATAGGATTAGTTACCTTTGAGAAAAGATTTATGCCTGCCTGCTCAGCAGGCAGGCAGGCATATTTTCCCTTGACTACTTTAGTCAGGGAGTGCGATTATATTGTCAATCTGCCGAAATTTAAGACCCATAACTTTATGCTCCTGACCGGAGCAATAAAAAATCTTTTTGGTTTGATTCCCGGCACCTTTAAGCTTGAATGCCATAAGAATTTTTTTCAGCAGGAAAAATTTGCGGAAGTCCTGCTGGATATTTATCAGATGGTTAAACCCGCCATTAGCATTGTTGATGGCATTTCGGGTATTGAGGGAAATGGCCCGGCAACCTCAGGAATAAAGAGAAATTTTGGGCTTATTCTGGCTGGCGCGGATGGCCTGGCAATAGATGTAATCCTGGCGAAGCTGATGGATATCCCGCCGGAGTATGTCTTTACCAATAAAGAGGCGGCAAAAAGAAATATTGGAAACGTAGATGAGAGCGATATTGAAATCAAAGGCGAAAAGCTTTCCTCTTGTATTATTGCCGATTTTAAGCTTCCCGACGCCTCATTTAAACAGGTTCTGGTAAATAAGTTTCCCGGGTTCATTGCCAATATTTTGAAGAAATTAATCACCATCCAGCCCAAAATAGATTCTGACGCCTGCCGGCTGTGTGAGTCATGCGTTAAGAACTGCCCCCAGAAGACGATGAGCGTCCAAAAAGGCAAACTCGTAATTGATTACGCGCGATGCATTTCCTGTTTCTGCTGTCAGGAGGCCTGCCCCTATGGAGCGATTGCCACTAAAAAGAGTTTTTTAGCCAGGGTTTTGGGGATATAAGATGCCTATAGCGACTATTGAATGGAAAAATAATTGCGCGAGAATCATTGACCAGACCAAATTGCCTTTACGGCTTGCCTATATTGATTGTCATAATGTTGAATGCGTCTGGGATGCGATTAAGGTTTTAAAGGTAAGAGGGGCTCCTGCTATCGGCGTCGCCGCGGCATTTGGAGTGTTCCTGGGGATGAGAGAAGTTAAAACCGATAATTTTAATGTTTTTAAAGGGCATTTAGATAAAGTAATCGCTTATCTATGCTCATCACGTCCTACCGCGGTTAACCTATTCTGGGCGCTGGAGAGGATGAGGAAAAAGGCCCTGGCCAACAGCGAGCTAAAAATAGCAGGACTCAAGAAGCTTCTTCTTCAGGAAGCGCTCCTAATTCTTGAGGAAGATAGGCAGACCTGCCGCCGGCTCGCTGATTTTGGCTCGCGATTGATTAAAGATAATGACAGCTGTTTGACTATCTGTAATGCCGGGGCATTGGCTACTGCTGATTATGGCACTGCCCTGGGGGTTTTTTACCGGGCAAAAGAAAAAGGAAAGCGCTTTAAGGTCTTTGCCTGCGAAACCCGGCCTCTCCTGCAGGGCGCGCGGCTATCCAGCTGGGAGCTCAAGAAACATAATATCAATGTAACTTTAATTGCCGACAACACCGCGGGATACCTTATGGCAGAAGGCAGGCTGAGTAAGGTATTCGTAGGCGCCGACCGCATTGCCGGAAACGGCGATACCGCCAATAAAATCGGGACCTCTAATCTGGCCATTCTTAGCTATGAGCATAAAATTCCCTTCTATGTGGTTGCCCCCGGTTCTACGTTTGATTTGAAGCTTGCCGGAGGTAAAGATATCCCCATCGAAGAGAGGCATAAGGATGAGGTCTTTAAGCTGCAATCTAAGAGAGTTGCCCCCTCCGGTATAAAGGCCTATAATCCTGCCTTTGACGTCACTCCCAATAAATTTATCAGCGCATTTATTACTGAGAAGGGAATAATTTATCCGCCCTTTAAAAAGAATATTCATAATGTCCTCGCGGTATAGGAAAGTATATAATCCCCCCTTGTTTTCTCCCCGCAGATTTCTTCGAAATCTAATCGCGGGGACAGGTCCGAAAACAAAGCAGGGGGGACAGCGAAAATCGCTGAAGTCATCGCCTAAGACGATTTTCTTGCCTAACGAACTATATTTAGTCAAGCGGATTGCCGGGAAGATAAAAAACGATTCTTCGGTTGTCTGCGGTATCGGGGATGACGCCGCAGTTTTAAGGGACAGCGGGGATAAATATCTCCTTTTAACCTGCGATATGCTCATTGAAGGCGTGGATTTTGGTTTGTCCGCCGGCCCGCAAGCAATCGGCCATAAGTCTCTGGCCTGTTCTTTGAGCGACATTGCGGCAATGGGGGGCCTGCCCAAATATGCGCTTATTTCCCTGGGGTTACCTAAGAAATGCCCGGGAAAATTTCTTGATGGATTTTATAGAGGCGCCAATAAGCTGGCCCGGCAGTTTAAAACCAATATTGTCGGCGGGGACCTGAGTTCTTCCCCGCAGATAGTGGTTGATGTTTCAGTGCTCGGTACGGTTAAAAAGAAAAAACTTGTTCTTCGCTCGGGCGCAAAGCCGGGCGATATCATTTTTGTCAGCGGCCCCTTAGGCGGCTCTATTTATGGAAGGCATCTTGGGTTTATCCCCCGGATAAAAGAGGCAAATTACTTAGTGAGTAATTATAGAATGAATGCAATGATGGACATTTCCGATGGCTTAAGCCTGGATTTATACCGTTTATGCTCTGCAAGCAGGGCAGGCGCGGTTATCTATGAAGATTTAATCCCGCTATCAAAAGATGCAAAGTCATTTGATCAGGCATTGCATATGGGAGAAGACTTTGAGCTGCTCTTTACTCTGCCAGCCAGAGAGGCAAGGCGGCTGATTAAGCATCGCGGTAGAATTTTCAAAGCAATCGGTGAAATGAGAGAAAGAAAATATGGCATAAGCTTGATTAGCAAAGGAGGCAGAGAGAAGCCATTAGAGCCGAGAGGGTATCAGCATTGGAGATAATTTCTTCTTCAGTAAGACAGACACAAGAGATTGCCCGTAGATTAGCCAGCTCCCTTAAGCCGGGGGATGTAGTTGCCTTGGCGGGTAACCTTGGCTGTGGCAAGACGGTTTTTGTTCAAGGCCTGGCGCGGGGGGTGGGCGCTAAAGAGAAAGAGGTCTTAAGCCCGACATTTGTTTTGCTGCGCCAATATCAGGGAAAATTGGCACTAAATCATTTTGACCTTTATCGGCTTAAAGATATCCGCCAGTTAGAGCGAATCGGTTATGAGGAGTATTTTTATGGCGGCGGTATAACCGCAATTGAATGGGCGGATAGAATTAAACAGGCATTGCCGGAAGAACACTTGCGCATTGAGTTTAAAGTTTTAAGTGAAAAAAGGCGTTTAATAAAAATCATGGCTAAAGGCAAACACTATGCAGATTATCTCAGGGATCTTCAGGGGAAGAAAATTAAGGTTTCCCAAAGATATACGGCCAACCCAAAACAAGATCCGTAAAGCAATCTTTGATTGTCTGGGAAACTTTGTAAGAAAGAGCGCTGTATTAGAGCTTTTTGCCGGTTCAGGCGCGGTAGGAATTGAGGCGCTCTCCTGCGGCGCCCGGGAGGTTACTTTTGTTGACAATCAGGCCGGCTGCCTTAGATTAATTGAATCCAATCTTAGGGCCTTAAATGTCCCGTCTTACGCGCTGCATAAAAAAGATTCTTTAAAAGCCATTGATTTCTTATCTATCCGGGGCTTAAGGTTTGATATAATTTTTCTTGACCCGCCCTATAGGCAGGATCTGGCAAAAAAGTCCTTGCTAAAAATAAGCGGTTGTGATATAGTTACACCTTCCGGTATAGTGGTTTTGGAACATCACCGTAAAGAAGAGCTGCCTGAAAGAGAGGGCAGCTTAATGCTTTTTAAACAAAAAAGATACGGGGAGAAGGTGTTGTCATTTTACAGGAGGTAGGCATGTGTCAGAAAGCGATTTACCCGGGCTCATTTGATCCGGTAACCTACGGCCATATTGATTTGATTCAGAGGGCGCAGAAGATATTTGAAACCGTGATTGTTGCGGTTGCCCACAATTCGCAGAAGAAGCCTCTTTTTTCCATAAAAGAACGGGTAGATATGCTTAAAAAAGCTACCGATGGTATGGACGGTATTATTATTGAGGACTTTGACAGCTTAGTTGTAGATTATGCCCGTAAGCACAATATCGGCGTGATCATCAGGGGCTTACGAATGGTATCGGATTTTGAGTATGAATTTCAGATGGCTTTAACCAACCGGAAACTCTCGCACGATGTAGAAACCATCTTTCTGATGCCTTCAGAGCAATATGCCTATTTCTCTTCCCGATTATTGAAAGAGACAGCGCTTCTGGGAGCGGATTTGTCTTCTTTTTTGCCCAAGGAGGTTGAGCGCAGGTTAAAAGAAAAACTAAATGAGAATTGACTTAAACCAGCTTCCCGAGGCTCAAGCTATTGAGCTCCGGGAGCTTGAGCAGCCGGTAGATTTGGATGTCTCTGGTATAAAGATATTATCCGCGATTGAGATAAAGGCTGAAGCGCTGAAGATGCGGGATAATCTAGACGTTAAGATAGATTTAAAAGCCCGGGCTCTTATGCAGTGTTCTCGCTGCCTTATTGATAGCGAGGTTATTCTCCAGAAAGATTTCCGCTTGGATTATACTATAAGCAAGCAGGATAGCTGCGTAGACCTGAGCGAGGACATACGCCAGGAGATTATCCTGGAGTATCCTGTTAAGCCGTTATGCAAGCCATCCTGTAAGGGCCTTTGTCTCAAATGCGGCAAGAACCTTAACGAAGGCTCGTGTGATTGTAAGATATAGGAGGAAGGATGCCATTACCGAAGAGAAGATTTTCCCGTTCACGCACGCGTAAGAAAAGGGCGCATAAGCTGTATAGGTTAGGACAGTTCAGTATCTGTCCACAGTGCAAACAGCCAAAGCAGCCGCATCAGGTTTGCGCGGTATGCGGTTACTATAAAGGCAAACAGGTTGTTGAGATTAAGGTGAAAGAGAAGAAGAAAAAGCAATAATTTAGCAGTATAACAGTATAACAATAAATGAAAATAGTTGTTGACGCAATGGGCGGCGATTACGCGCCCGCTGAGGTAGTTAAGGGTGCAGTCAGCGCGGCTAAGGAATTTGGCTGCCAGATAGTGCTTGTGGGTATTGAAGAGCGTATTAAGGAAGAGTTAAAAAAGATAAAATCTTATCCTGACTCTATTGAGATAGTCCATGCCCCTGAAGTTATAGAGATGGATGAGCCCGCTGCTTTCGCCATCCGGAAAAAACGCGATTCATCCATCATCCGTTGTGTTGAGCTTTTAAAATCACAAAAAGCCGACGCCTTCTTTAGCGCAGGAAATACCGGGGCGGTAGTCTGCGCCGCAACCCTGGGCTTAGGGATGCTTAGCGGCGTTGAGCGGCCGGGCATTGCCGTAATCACTCCTACGTTAAGGAAAAATCCTACATTGGTAATTGACGTGGGCGCCAATATTGATGCCAAGCCAATGCAGCTTCTGCAGTATGCGCTGATGGCTGAGGTTTACTATCGCCACATCTTCAAGTACGAGAAGCCGTCGGTAGGGCTGTTAAATATCGGAGAGGAAGCGGCAAAGGGAACTGATTTTATCAAAGAGGCGTATCAGCTGCTGGCAGATACGGATTTGAATTTTCAGGGCAACGTTGAAGGCAAAGATATTTTTAAGGGCAAGACCGAGATTGTCGTTTGTGACGGTTTTGTCGGCAATGTAGCCCTGAAGGTCTCTGAGGGAGTTGCCGAGGCGCTGGGCGAGATATTAAAGCGGGAATTGCTTAAAAGCTGGCTGGCTAAAATCGGTTTATTTTTTATCTATAACAGCTTACGGCGGGTAAAGAAACATCTGGATTATTCTGAATACGGAGGCGCTCCGCTCTTAGGGGTTAATGGAGCGGTAATCATCGGCCATGGCCGCTCATCGGCAAAGGCGGTTAAGAATGCCATACGCGTGGCAATGAAAGAAGTGGAGAGCAATGTGATTCAGGAGATGATGGAGTCAATTAAAAGTAGAATTAAGAACTAAGAAATACAGAAACAGGGGGATTAAACATAAAGTGAAAGCGGTAGGGATTAGAGGGTTAGGGAGGTATTTGCCAAAGAGGATACTGACTAATCAAGATTTAGAAAAGACGGTGGATACTTCCGATGAATGGATAGTTACCCGCACCGGGATAAGGCAGCGCCGCTTAGCGGACAAAAAAGAGGCGACCAGCGATATGGCAATACATGCGGCTATAGACGCTCTCAAAGATGCCAAAATCAAGGCCGAAGCGGTGGAATTAATCATCACGGCAACTACCACCCCGGACATGCAGTTTCCTTCCACGGCCTGTATTATTCAGAGCGCGCTGGGCGCAAGGAGGGCGGCCTGTTTTGACGTCTCCGCGGCTTGCGCGGGATTTGTCTATGCGCTGGTTATCGCTCAGCAGTTCTTGAGCCGGGGGGTCTACAGGACCGCTCTGGTTATCGGCGCAGAAAAGCTTTCTTCCATTGTTGATTGGCAGGACCGCAATACCTGTGTTTTGTTTGGCGATGGAGCAGGAGCGGCGGTCGTGGTGCCGGTTAAAAGAGGAGGAATCATCTCCACCTACTTAGGCAGCGACGGCTCAGGAGGGGATTTATTATCGCTCCCCGGAGG
The DNA here is from genome assembly GCA_001805845.1 of Omnitrophica WOR_2 bacterium RIFCSPLOWO2_12_FULL_46_30. Taxonomy (GTDB): domain Bacteria; phylum Omnitrophota; class Gorgyraeia; order Gygaellales; family UBA12090; genus 2-02-FULL-45-21. The sequence continues at coordinate 10,120 of MHHA01000009.1, read as the reverse complement.
AGGTTCGCGCCATCCGGCAACGTATCAGACCATTGATAAACGGTTGCATTATGTCAAGATGCAAGGCAACGAACTCTTCAAGCTGGCAGTTAAAATGATGGCAGATGCGGCGCATAAGGCCTTGAAACAGGCAGGCCTTTCCTGTAAAGACGTGGACTGTTTTATACCGCACCAGGCAAATCTAAGGATTATTTTAGCCGCGGCCAAGAGGTTAGGCATGGATACCGAGAAGATTTATATGAATATAGAGAAATACGGCAATATGTCTTCGGCCTCTACCATAATTGCCCTTTGTGAGGCGGTTAAGTGCGGCAGGATAAAAAAGGGCGATATCGTAGTGCTTGATGTCTTTGGCGCGGGATTGGTCTGGGGGGCCTGCGTGATTAAATGGTAGCTTTCATTTTCCCCGGCCAGGGCGCTCAGTATCTGGGAATGGGTAAAGACCTCTACGAGGCCTTTAAAGAGAGTAAGGCGGTCTTTGCTCAGGCAGATGAGGTTTTGGGATTTTCTATATCTAAGCTCTGCTTTGAGGGGCCGCAGGCAAAACTCACGATTACCCAAAATTGCCAGCCAGCCATTCTTACAGTTAGCATAGCCGCTTTAGAGGCTTTTAAGGCAAGCGCCAAGGTGTCCCTGCCTGCCGGCAGGCAGGAAGGGTTAAGTGTCAAGTATGCTGCCGGCTTAAGCCTGGGTGAGTATTCTGCGCTGGTGGCAAGCGGGGTTTTAAGCTTTGAGGATGGCCTGCGCTTAGTGCGAAAGAGAGCAGAGCTAATGGAGGAGGCTGCCCGCAGGAATCCGGGAAAAATGGCGGCAATACTGGGGTTAGAGAGAAACGTATTGGAAGCTCTCTGTGAAGAAAGCAATGCCGAGCTGGCTAATATTAACTGTCCGGGCCAATTAGTAATCACCGGCAAGATAGAGGCGGTTGAGAAGGCAAAAGAGCTGGCGCTTGAGAAAGGCGCCAAAAGAGCGATTGATTTGGAGGTTTCGGGAGCGTTTCATTCTTCATTGATGAAGGAAGCAGCTCTGGAGTTTAAGGCCTTTTTGCGAGGTTTTAACTTAAAAAGCGGCTCAATTCCTGTGGTAAGCAATGTTACGGCCGAGCCGCGATATGAAGCAGGAGAAATAGGCGAGGACTTATTTAAACAGATTTATAGCCCGGTCCTCTGGGAAGATTCAGTCAGCTTTATGGTAATAAATGGGGTTAAGGCCTTCTACGAAATAGGCCCGGGAAACGTTCTGAAGGGGTTACTCCGTAAGATAAATCCGGATTTAGAAGTAAGAAATGTTGGGACAGTAGAAGATATCAATCGTTTAGAGTGAACAGGTTAGAGCGTATGGTTATAGGAGGAAAGCAATGCGGCTTAAGGATAAAGTAGCCCTGGTAACCGGCGGCGCAAGGGGTATCGGAAGAGAAATTGCCTTATCTTTTGCCAGGGAGGGGGCTCATATAGTCATCTGGGACGTAAACCTTGAGGCAGCAAACCAGACCCAGAAGGATATCGAGGCTCTGGGGGTTGAGGCTATGGGCGCCCAGGTTGACGTTACCGATTTTAACCGGGTAGAGGAAGCCATAAACAAAATCCTTGACAAATTTCAGAAGCTTGATATATTAGTAAACAATGCAGGCATCACCAAGGATAATATTTTATTGAGGATGTCCGAATCAGATTGGGATGCGGTTATAAGTGTAAATCTTAAAGGCACTTTTAACTGTACCAAGGCGGCCTCAAGGGTGATGTTGAAGCAAAGACGGGGTAAAATAGTCAATATTGCCTCGATCATTGGCATAATCGGTAATTTCGGTCAGGCCAACTATTCTGCATCTAAGGCAGGGATTATCGCCCTTACCAAAACTACAGCTAAAGAGCTGGCATCCAGAGGTATCTGTGTTAATGCGGCGGCTCCCGGGTTTATCCAGACAGAAATGACCGCAAAGTTAGCTCCCGGAGTACAGGAGAAGATGCTGGCAGCAATCCCCTTAAACAGATTTGGTAAGCCTGAAGATGTGGCTAAGCTGTGTTTATTCTTAGCCTCCAGCGATTCTGATTATATCACTGGTCAGACCATTGTCATAGATGGCGGTATGGTAATGGCTTAAGCCGCAGGTAAACCCCGAAAAATACATAGGAGGAGAAATAATGGCAGTAGCGGATAAAGTAAGGTCAATAATAGCAGAACAGTTAGGAGTAAAACCCGAGGAAGTTACTCCCACCGCATCGTTTATTGATGATCTGGGAGCAGATTCCCTTGATACCGTAGAGTTGGTTATGGCTCTGGAAGAAGAGTTTGGCATTGAGATCCCTGATGAAGATGCCGAGAAGATGACTACCGTCGGAGATGCCGTTAAGTATATTGAAGAAAAGGCAGGAGCGAATAAATAACCTGCCTGCTCAGCAGGCAGGTCTGCGGCCTGCGATTTATTAAGATGCCTGCCTGCCGGCAGGCAGGTAAGAGCCCCGGTCAATCACGATCGGGGCAAATCTTTTATCCCCCCTTGATTTTGTGCAAAAAACGCACAAAATCAAAACAGGGGGGTTAATTCGCCCCTGCTGTTTCGTTTTGTTTCGCTTCGCTGTAACAAAACGAAACAAAACGGCAGGGGCTCATTAATATGAAACGACGAGTGGTCATCACAGGATTGGGAGTCATTTCTCCAGTCGGTAACGATATAGAGAGTTTCTGGCGGGCTTTAATCTCCGGTAAGAGCGGGATAGGCCCGATTACTTCCTTTGACGCTTCAAACTTTGATTCAAGGATAGCCGGGGAAGTGAAGGATTTCGAGCCCACTAAGCATATGGACGCTAAAGAAGCCAAGCGAATGGAGAAATTCGCCCAGTTCGCAGTTGCGGTTGCTAAACAGGCAGTTGCTGATGCGGGATTGGACCTGGCAAAAGAGGATGCCAACCGTATCGGAGTCATAGTTGGCTCTGGCATCGGAAGCCTACGTATTGTGGAGGAACAATGCAGGGTATATTTTGAGAAAGGCCCTTCAAGGTTTTCGCCTTTTATGATTCCTATGCTCATCGTTAATGAGGCGGCAGGACATATTTCCATAAGCTTAGGCCTTAAGGGCCCTAATTCCTGCGTAGCTACCGCCTGCGCTTCAGGTTCTCACGCTATCGGGGATGCCTTTCGCATAGTCCGCTATGGAGATGCCGATATTATGCTCGCCGGAGGAACAGAAAGCTGCGTCACCGCTCTAGGAGTGGGAGGTTTCTGCGCTCTTAAAGCGCTTTCGCGCAGAAATGATGCGCCGGAAAAGGCGTCGCGCCCCTTTGATAAACTAAGGGATGGCTTTGTGATGGCAGAGGGGGCAGGGATTGTGGTGCTGGAATCTTTAGAGCACGCCTTAAAGAGAAATGCCCGTATCTACGCAGAAATAGCCGGTTATGGCATGTCCGCGGATGCCTATCATATGACTGCCCCTGATGCCACCGGAGACGGGGCAATGAGGGCAATGCAGGCCGCCTTAGCCGACGGCAATATCAGGCCTGAAGAGATGGATTATATTAATGCCCACGGGACCTCAACTTTCTTAAACGATAAGATAGAAACCTTAGCCATAAAAAAGGCCTTTGGCAGCCATGCCTATAAAATCGCGGTTAATTCCACCAAGTCAATGACCGGCCATCTCTTAGGCGCTGCCGGAGGCGTAGAGTTTGTTGTCTTGTGCCTCTCAATTTATCATTCCCTGCTTCATCCCACGATAAACCAGGAAGTCCCCGATCCCGATTGCGACCTGGATTATGTGCCTAATGTTTCCCGGAAGATGAAAATAAACGTAGCTATGTCTAACTCATTAGGTTTTGGCGGCCACAACGCCACCCTGGTCGCGAAGAAGTTCAAAGAATAATTCATACTCCATAATATGGCTTATACCATTACCGAGAAGATACTTTTAAAGCATACTCCCGGTAAGCAAGACATTCATCCCGGAGAATTTATCTGGGCTAAGATTGACTTGAGCTTAGCCAATGACATTACTGCTCCCTTAGCCATTGAAGAATTCAAGAAGTCGGGTTCAAGAAAAGTATTTAATACCCGGAAGATAGCCCTGGTGCCCGACCATTTTATCCCGGCAAAAGACCTAAAGAGCGCGAACCAGGCAAAATTACTGCGGGAATTTGCTAAAGAACAAAAGATTAAAAATTATTTTGAAGTTGGACAGATGGGCATTGAACATGCCCTATTGCCCGAGCTGGGCTTGGTTGGCCCGGGAGATTTAGTGGTGGGCGCGGATTCGCATACCTGCACCTACGGAGCGCTGGGAGCTTTTTCAACCGGAATGGGCTCAACGGATATTGCCGGAAGCTGGATGAGCGGCTTTTGCTGGTTCAGGGTTCCTGAGACGATGAAGTTGAGCTATAAAGGAAAGCTTAAAAAATGGGTTGGCGGCAAGGATTTGATTCTTTATACCATAGGAGATATCGGGGTTGACGGCGCGTTGTATAAGGCAATGGAATTTTCAGGCCCGGTAATTGCAAGGTTAGGTATGGATGACCGCTTTGCGATGTGCAATATGGCAATTGAGGCGGGGGGGAAGTCAGGGATTATTGAGCCGGATGAGATGACCTTTGAGTATATAAAACAAGTAACCAGAAACCAGCCCGCCCTGGCAAAGCGAAGCGGGCCAGGGAAACCAGAAACCAGGAAAAAGCCATATGGGCTGAACTTAAAAAGCGATGAGGATGCCCGGTATGCTAAGGTTAAGGAATATGATGTTTCGGATTTAGAGCCGCAGGTGGCCTGTCCGCATCTGCCCAGCAACGTCAAGGGAGTAAGCCAGCTTAAAGATGTTAAGGTGGATCAGGTGGTAATTGGTTCCTGCACTAACGGTAGAATTTCGGATTTAAGGCTGGCGGCAAAAGTAATGCAGGGCAATAAAGTAAAATCCGGCCTGCGCGCCATTGTCATTCCGGCAACCCAGAATGTCTATAAACAGGCAATTAAGGAAGGCCTGATTGAGACATTTGCTAAAGCCGGCTGCGTAATCTCAACTTCAACCTGCGGCCCCTGTTTAGGCGGCCACTGCGGGCTGCTGGCAGACGGTGAGACCGCTATTGCCACCACTAACCGCAATTTTATCGGCAGAATGGGTTCGCCAAAAAGCTTCGTTTATCTTTCTAATCCAGCGGTTGCCGCGGCATCGGCGATTAGGGGAAGGATTACACATCCGGAAAACGTATAGCGTTTACCCCGTTTGAAACTGCGGGGCAACCTTCAAAGAGAAAGAGGTTTCGAACAGGGTTAAGATGATACTAAAGGGTAAAGCGCATAAGTTCGCTGACGATGTAAACACCGACGATATTATCGCCGCAAAATATCTGGTTACCACTGATCCTGTTGAGTTAGGCAAGAAATGTATGGAAACTATTGCTCCAGATTTTGCCAAACAGGTTACAAAGGGTGATATAATAGCCGCAGGAAAGAACTTTGGCTGCGGCTCAAGCCGGGAGCACGCTCCGCTTGCCATCAAGGGCGCGGGTATCTCTTGCGTTATTGCCAGCTCCTTTGCCCGGATTTTTTACCGTAACGCCATCAATACCGGGCTTCCTATCCTTGAAGTCCCCCGGGCGGATGAAATAAAAGGCGGCGACGAATTAGAGATTGATTTAACCGGCGGCGTAATTAAAAATATTACGCAAGGAAAGATTTACAAATCAGAAGGATTCCCTGAGTTTATGCAAAAAATTGTTGCCTCCGGCGGGCTGATGCAGTGGATAAGGAGCAGGACAAATGTATAAAATCGCAGTTATACCGGGCGATGGAACAGGGCCCGAGGTTATTCGTGAAGGGCTTAAGGTTTTAGAGGCAGCGAGTAAAAAATATAAGTTTCAATATGAAACCAAGAGCTTTGATTTTGGCGGAGAGCGCTATTTAAAGACCGGGAAAACCTTAGAGGATAAAGATATAGAAGAATTAAGGCAATATTCTGCCATATATTTAGGGGCAATAGGCCATCCGGAGGTTAAGCCGGGAATTTTAGAAACCGGCATACTCTTAAAATTAAGATTTTCTTTAGACCAGTATATAAACTTGCGCCCGGTAAAACTCTATAATGAAAGGTTTTGCCCTTTAAAAGATAAAAAACCTGAGGATATTGATTTTGTGGTGGTCAGGGAAAACTCCGAAGGGCTTTATAAGGGGATGGGCGAGTTCAGGGATAAAGCCACAAAGGATGAGGTTGCCATACAGATTTCCTATAATACCCGTAAGGGGGTTGAGCGCTGTATCCGCTACGGCTTTGAATATACCCGCAAACGTAACAAAAAGAAAAAACTTACCCTCTGCGGCAAGACCAATGTTTTAACCTATGCCTGGGACCTCTGGCAGAGGACTTTTGATGAGGTGGCTAAGGAATATCCGGATATAGCTACGGATTATGCCCATGTGGACGCGGCAACGATGTGGTTTGTGAAGAATCCGGAGTGGTTTGACGTGCTCGTCACGGATAATATGTTTGGCGACATCATCACCGATTTGGGGGCGATGATTCAGGGAGGAATGGGCATTGCCGCGGGAGGAAACATCAACCCGATAGGCGTTTCTATGTTTGAGCCTATCGGCGGAAGCGCGCCCAAATACAGCGGAAAAAACGCGATTAACCCTTTAGCAGCAATCTGCGCGCTTTCAATGCTGCTGGAAAATTTAGGAGAGGCCAGGGCAGCCGAAGCAGTTGAGAATGCGGTGATAAAAATTGTAGCCAAAAATTTAAAATCCCTGGCCGCGGGAAAGATGGGTTATTCTACGAGCGAGGTTGGGGATTTGGTAGTGGATAATATGAAGAAGGATGAGACGGATGAAGAAAAAAGCTAAATATAATGTGGCAGTCGTTGGTGTCGGCGCGGTAGGCATTGAGATGCTTAGGGTTTTAAGGCAGCGCAATTTTCCCCTTGGCGAGCTGCGCGTCTTTGCGCGCACGGCAAGAGAGATTGAGATTGACGCAGAAAAATATTCAGTAAAGGAAATTTCAGCCGGAGGATTTGAAGGCATTGATATTGCCTTATTTGCCGGGACAGAAGGCGAAAAAGGAGCTAGCCTTCAATGGGCGCCGATTGCGGTTAAAAAAGGGGCTGTGGTAATTGATAATGGCGCTGATTTTCGGATGGATCCCAGGGTTCCCTTAGTTGTTCCCGAGGTAAACGCCAAAGATGTCAAAAGGCATAAAGGTATCATTGCTAATCCCAATTGTTCAACTATTCAGATGGCGGTGGCACTCTGGCCTATTTATAAGAAGGCGGGAATTAAAAGAATAATTTTAACTACCCTTCAGGCATCCTCTGGAGCAGGAAGGCAAGCGGTGGAACAATTAAAAGAAGAGACCTCAAGAATCGCCTCTGGCGGATTTGAGAATGTGCAGGTAAGCCTCAAAACAAAAGCAATGCCGCAACAATTAGCTTACAATGTTTTTCCTCACATTGGCAGTTTCGCCGAATGTGATTATACGAATGAAGAATGGAAATTAGTTAAAGAGACCCACAAAATTATGCACGATGATAAAATAAAAATTTCCGCGACCACGGTGCGGGTCCCTGTGCGCACAGGCCATTCTGAGTCCGTCTATATAGAGACCAAAGAGCCGATTGCGCCGCAAAAGGCGCGGGATCTTTTAAAGAAAGCCCCCGGGGTGATTGTTATTGATGACCCTAAAAATAATCTCTATCCTATGCCTAAGGACGTTGAGGGTAAAGATGAAACCTTTGTCGGAAGAATCCGCCGGGATCCCTTTGTGAAAAATGGCCTTTGGCTGTGGGTGGTTGCCGATAACCTGCGCAAGGGAGCCGCTACCAACGCGGTGCAGATTGCCGAATGCGTAATCTCAAGCTTGAAATAGAATATGATGGGACAAATTATGCCGGATGGCAGATACAGAAAAGTCACAAAGTCACAAAGTCACAAAGTCACAAAGTAAAGACTGTACAGGAAACGATAGAGCGGAATCTTCAGAAAATTCTGCAGGAAAAAGTTAGGGTTATCGCCTCAGGCAGAACCGATGCCGGGGTGCATGCCCTGGCCCAAATAGCAAATTTTAAAACCCAATCAAAACTTCCTCTTGCTAATATCCAGAAAGCGCTTAACAGCCTCCTGCCGGAAGATATCTCTATAAAAGATATAAGCGAAGTTAAGGAAGATTTTCATTCCCGCTATTCGGCAAAATCCAAAACCTACCGCTATGTTATCCTCAACAGCGGTCTCAAGAGCGCATTTTTAAATAAGTGGACATTGCAGGTTCCTTATAAGTTGAATATGCGGCTGATGCGCCAGGAAGCCGGGGTTTTATTAGGCAGGCACGATTTTAGCTCTTTCTGCGCCCGCGGCTCCACAGCTAAAACAACTACCCGGACTATCCGCGATATTTCTATTAAAACTCGCCCGCGTCCGCTATGCGCTATCTCCCGCCTCGGGAAGAGGCGCTATCCCTGCCTGCTCAGCAGGCAGGCGCTGATAATAATTGATATTGAGGCTGACGGATTTTTATATAATATGGCGCGCAACATCATCGGCACATTGCTTGAGCTGGCCAGGGGCAGATTTAAGAGAGGGATTATAAAGAAAATACTGCGCGCTAAAGACAGAAAATTGGCAGGCCCGACTGCCCCGGCGCGGGGATTATTTTTGGTTAAGGTTAATTACTAATGATGGCTCTATCTAAAAATTATCAAGTAAAATTTTCCTGGGACTTATATTCCAAGCTTATAATTATCGCTTTTTCTACTTTGCAAATCGCGCGCTGGAGAATACTTCCCCAGTTTATGGATATTTTCTATCATATCCTCACGGCCTGGGGATTTATCCAGGCAGGCGGATACAGCGGCTGGGACTTCTGGCAGTATGCGCCGGCCGGCAGAATCCATATCTATCCGCCGCTTTTACATATCGTCCTGGCTTTTTTTATCAAGTCAGGTATCAGCAAAATCATCCTAGTTAAGTTTTTGGAAACGGCGGCGCCAATCAGTTTTATGCTTACGCTTTGGTATTTTGTAAAGAGGAATTATAACAGCCGCCTGGCATTTTTCTGCATCCTTATGCTTGGCTCATCATTTTCTTTTTACAGTTCACTGTCAAATTATCTTCCGGCGACGATGAGCATGCTCTTTGGTTTCCTGGGCCTGCATCAGTTTCTCAAAAAACAAGTTATACGCTCCGGGCTTTTACTGGCATTATGTTTTTATACCCATATCGGGATGTCCTGGTTTTTTGCTCTTAGCCTTATCTTATACGGTTTATTTGATAAGCGATACATAAGGACATCTTTTGCTATTTTTGCATTTGCGCTAATCTTATCGGCGCCGATGCTCTACAAGCAATTGGCCGGCTTAAGATATATTTCCATCTCAGGCATAGGCAATGAGAAGTATTTCTGTGAATTCAAAACAGTTGACTACATCCTGGCTTCTTTTGCATTCTGGCTCCTGAGAAAGAAAGACAAGAAATACCGTCTCTTTCTGGCGTTTTTCTTCTCCAGCCTGATTTTCCTGCCGTATCCCTATCGTTTTATTAATGCCCAGGGATATCTGCCGATTATCTTTCTTTCGGCAATGGCGCTTGATTATTTATGCGAACACCGCCTCTCTGCGCCATGGCTGTATGCAAGACCTCTATTCACATTTTTAATCGGTTACATTTTGCTATTCTCGCCGACACTTGCAATGAATAAGGATAGCGAAAAAAGAGGCAGAATTAAATATAAAATACATTTAGCCGATTCGGCGCTCGTAAATCTGCTCTTGCCAGGCCGTAATGAGCGCTTTTTTTCCAGCCTGGCCTGGTTTCCGAATGAATACCTGTCCCTGGCTCAATTGATAAGGGAAAATTCTGCAGCCGGGGATATTATTTATTCCAAACTTTATCTTGTCGGCATCACTGCCGCGAGCATATCGGAGCGGCCCAGCGCAAATGGCTTATTTCCCGAGGTTGCGCCTTCCAGAAAGTTTGACCCCTTTTTAGTTGCGAAGCTTATTGTCCTGCTTCAGGATGAGGATAGGGAAATGTTTGAGGCTATTGTCAGAAATTATCATTTGCAGAAGGTAGGAGAAAATAAGCTTTTCGCTGTTTATAAGAATTCTCTTAGCAATACGAAAATTCACATAGAAAGGGCATCGGTTACCTTTAAGAC
>MHHA01000008.1 GCA_001805845.1 Omnitrophica WOR_2 bacterium RIFCSPLOWO2_12_FULL_46_30 | reverse complement strand
CTGCCCAATGGGATCGGCGATGTTTAAATCATTATCAATTATTTTAGCAAATTCTTTTAATAAATACAGGCGTTTTTCTACGGAAGGCGCAAGCTCTAAGATACGCATCTGCTGGAGGCCATCCATCACTAAGATTAAATCTGCGGACTTAAGCATCAGTTTATTTACCCGCTGGGTCCTATGCTCCGACATATCAATGCCTTCTTTTGCCAACAGCTGCGAAGTTTCAGCCGTCGGAGCAAAGCCGTTATAGGCAGCGATACCGGCTGAAAATACTTCTACATTCCTGCGGTTTGCCTTCGCTAAGGCCTTTTTTAATAGACCCTCTGCCATTACCGAGCGGCAGGAATTCCCGGTGCAGACAAAAAGCACCCTTTTTGAGCTGGCAATATTTTCAAGCTCTTCCTCTTTAACCGCCCCGGCGCGCAATATTTTAAAATGCTCTCCGCTAAGGTCAACCACGGTAGACTCTATGCCTAAGTCAGTAGAACCTGCGTCAACTACTAAATCAATTTTCCCCTCCAGATGCTCTAAAACTTCCTGGGCTGACTGCGCGGGCGGACCTCCAGATAAATTTGCTGAAGGCAAAGCCAGCTCAAGCCCTGAGGCCTCGATAATCTTGAGGGCAACCCGGTTATTCGGCATGCGTAAACCGATGGTTCGACTGCGCTCACCACAAGTGGTTCGGATAGAGCCGGCGGATTTCAGCACTAAAGTCAAAGGCCCCGGCCAGAATTTATCCACCAATTTATAAGCCAAGACAGGGACATCTGCGGCTAAATGTTCTAAGGCCTCGTCGTTTGCTATAGCAATACTAAAGGGTTTATTCTGGGGCCTGCCTTTTACTTCATACAGTTTTTTTATAGCTTCGGAGTTGCTTATATCCGCCGCCAGGCCATAGACCGTCTCCGTGGGGATGGCCGCTATTTTTCCTTGACGAATATACTCTGCGGCTTTTGCAATTATCTCTGGTTGTGGATTGACCGGGTCAATTTTAATCACTTCGGTTTTCATTCCCTTAAACATTCAATTTTATTTCTTTCACCTTCTCCGCCATCTTCTTCTTATGATTGGCTAATTTTTTCTCAATCTCTTTATCCTGGGTGCCTAAAATTTCCAAAGCAAAGATGGCGGAATTTTTTGCTCCTGCCTTCCCTATCGCCATTGAGGCAACCGGAACGCCTGCAGGCATCTGCACCGTGGATAAAAGCGAATCCAGGCCTTTTAAGCTTGAGGTTTCAATAGGGACTCCGATGACCGGTAAAGTGGTATGCGCGGCAATTACTCCGGCTAAGGCCGCAGCCCCTCCGGCGCCGGCGATAATTACCTTTATCCCATTTTTGCGCGCCTCTTTGGAAAACTTCGCCACTGCATCAGGCGTGCGGTGCGCTGACAAAACCCTTACTTCATATTCTAGCTTAAACTCTTTTAATAAATTCACTGCCTCGCTCATTGTCTCCAAATCCGACTGGCTCCCCATTACAATCGCAATCCTGGCTTTACTCATATCCGTCACCTCTGCTGGCTTTGTCCCCTATTTTTCCAAAGGAAAAATCACTCTGACCCCTTTTTCCTGACCCCTTTTTCCGTCCGCAAGTTAATCCGCCTGGACGCCCATATAGGTATCTTCTAAATAGCGTTCCAGCGCGCGATGGCCGATATCCTTACGATAGTGTATGCCTGCAAACTTTATTTTGCTAACCGCCTTATACACCTTATCTATTGCTTGCCGAATATTATCACCAAGACTAACCACATTTAAAACCCTTCCCCCATCAGTTAAATACTTTTTTTCTGAGTTTTGGATTCTTAGCTCTGAGTTCTGTATTTTAGTTCCCGCATGAAAAATATGCGTATCAGGAGAGCCGGCCCAGAGCGCATCTTCTAATCCGGAAATTTCAAAACCCTTTTTGTATTCACCGGGATAGCCGCCGGAGGACAAGACCACGCACACAGAGGCCATATCCATCCACTCCAATTTTAGCTGGTCAACCTTATCTTCAATACTGGCAAAGCATACCTCAAGCAAATCTGTTTTTAAGCGGGGGAGAATTGCCTGGGTCTCGGGATCGCCGAACCTGACATTAAACTCCAAAACCTTAGGCCCTTCCTTGGTAATCATTATCCCGGCATACAAAATGCCTTTATAAAACTTATTTTCTTTAGCCAGGCCATTTATCAGGGGATAAATAATTTCATCCATTATCCGCTTGTGCATTTCTTCAGTTACCACCGGCGCAGGCGAATAGGCGCCCATCCCGCCCGTGTTCGGGCCTTTATCAGCGTCAAATACCCGCTTGTGGTCCTGGCTTGAAGCAAGAGGAATAACATTGAGCCCATCAGAAACAACTAAAATAGATGCCTCTTCGCCTTCTAAATGCTCCTCAATCACAATCTTTTCCCCGGCCTTGCCAAAGACCTTTCTCACCATCATATCCTCAACGGCCAATTGGGCCTGGTGTCTATCTCTGCAAATTATTACCCCTTTTCCCGCGGCCAGTCCATCCGCCTTAACCACCACCGGATAATGCGCGGCAAATAAACGCACCCGATTGGTGAAATCAATCGCCTTATCCGGCGTATCAAAAATCTCAAAAGCCGCAGTCGGAATATTCAGCCGCTGCATTGTTTCTTTACTATAGGCCTTGCTTGCTTCTAAAAGAGCCGACTCCTTTGCCGGCCCAAAGATATTTAAACCCTTTTGCATAAATTTATTTACAATGCCCCCTGCCAGCGGCGCCTCGGGCCCAACGATAGTCAGGTCTATTTTTTCTTTGAGGGAAAAATCTAACAGCCCTTTAATGTCATCGGCTTTGAGATCAACTAATTGCGCATCCTGGGCTATGCCGCCGTTTCCCGGCGCGCAGTAAATCCTGAGAGACTGCGGGCTTGCTTTCAGCTTCCAGACCAGCGCATGCTCCCTGCCGCCTGAGCCGATGACTAAAATTTTCATACTATTTCCACCTTCTTTTTAGTTCTTGCGGCTTCGCCAATTACCCAGGACTTCAAACCTTGTTTGGCTAAATGCAAAATTATTGCACTAACTGAATTTCTACCGCTAACTAAAACCATGCCTATGCCCATATTCAGGGTGCGGTACATATCGGATTCGGGCACCTTTGCCTTTTCTTGAATCAACCTGAAAATTTCAGGCACCGGCCAGCTTTCTTTATCAATGCTTATGCCTAAGCCTAAAGGTATGATGCGGGGTATCTTATCATAAAAAGCTCCGCCGGTGATGTGGGCAATGCCTTTTATAGCGTTTAGCGGATGCGGAAAAGCGTTTAGCAAAGAAAGGATAGGCCTTACGTAAATGCGGGTGGGCTTAAGTAGCTCATCTGAATATTTGATAAGTTCTTTTTCTGAAAAGATTTTTCTTACTAAAGAAAAACCGTTGGAATGTAAGCCGTTGGATTCAATGCCTACCAAATAATCGCCTGCCTTTATCTTTGAGCCGTCAATGAGCTTTGTTTTCTCAACAACTCCCACACAAAATCCGGCTAAATCGTATTCGCCGGGTTTATAAAATCCGGGCATCTCCGCGGTTTCGCCGCCCACCAGAGAACATCCTGCCTGGCAACATCCTTTAGCAATGCCTTTTAGGACATCTACTAAAATCTTTTTCTCAATCTTTCCCGTAGCAATGTAATCTAAGAAGAAGAGCGGCTTTGCCCCTAAGCATAAAACATCATTCACATTCATTGCCACTAAGTCAATGCCCACGCTATCGTGTTTACCGGTCAAGAAGGCGAGCTTTAGTTTTGTGCCTACCCCGTCGGTTGAGGAAACCAGATAAGGTTCTTTATATTTTCGCGCCTCAAATTTAAACAATCCGCCAAAGCCGCCGATACCTTTAGTTAACGGCTTTATCGCCTCCACAAAGCGATTCGCCGCATCAATATCCACCCCGGATTTCTTATAGGTTACCTGTTTCATCTATATTTCGTAACTAGTAATTAGTGAAGACTCCCCGTGATAAATCACGGGGCTTCTTTCCTGAATAGTTCCGACCCAGAAAGCCATTCATCCCCGCCATAAATGGCGGGGCTTTCTGGCGTCGGAGTAATTACGAGTTACTGTCCTATCGAATGCCTAAAACAAAGAGCTTAAATTGGACATTTGGGCATTAGGCATTCATTCGTCATTCGGGCTTCGTCATTAGAATTAGAAAAATCACTCTGACCCCTTTTTCTTTTTTCTCTCTGACCCCTTTTTCCCTTTTTCCCCATGACACCGACGGGCACTTCTGAAGGCTGAACTGTTACCCGCAGCAACGTTTCTCTAATGAAAACTTTCCCTGCCCCTTTTCAGCTAACACCGGATACCTTCCCGCCCAGCAGGCGGTGCAATAATAATTTTCAGGATGCTTAAAACAGCCCTGCATGCCCTTTAAACTTAAATAACCCAAACTATCCACTCTCAGATAATTCTTAATTTTTTCCAATGAATCATATCTATTGGCAATCAGCTCTGACTGGCGATGAAAGTCAATGCCGTAAAAACAGGGATAGCGATGCGGCGGACAGGAAATCCTCAAATGCACCTCTTTTACCCCTATTTTACGCAAATTCCGCACCCTGATCCTTGAGGTATTTCCCCGCACAATAGAATCGTCAACAATGACTATGCACTTTCCCCTTAAGACATCTTTTAATAAATTGAATTTTACCTTTATGCCTAATTCCCGGGAATCCTGGGCCGGTTGAATAAAAGTCCTGCCCACATAGTGGTTGCGGATAATCCCCATCTCAAGCGGTATTCCCGAGCATTGAGAATAACCCAGGGCCGCTGAAAAACCTGAATCCGGAACCGGAACCACAAAATCCGCCTCTACCGGATGCTCTTTTGCCAGCTGCGCGCCCAATTTCCGCCTTACCGCATGCACTGTCTCGCCAAACACCATTGAATCCGGACGGGAAAAATACACATGCTCAAAGGCGCAGAAGGCAAATCTTTTTTTCCAGCGAAACTCTTTTGGCCGGATAGACCTTAGCCCTTGTTTATTGATAAAAATAACCTCTCCGGGGTCAACCTCGCGCACCAGCCTTGCCCCGATAAGGTCAAAGGCGCAGGTCTCTGAAGCCAGACACCAGGCCTTCCCGAGCTTTCCTAAGCAAAGCGGCCGGAATCCTAAAGGGTCTCTTATCCCGACAAGATGCTCATTATCCATCATTATCAAAGAATATGCGCCCTTAATTCTTTTTAAGGCATAAATCAGGCTCTCCTCTAAATCTTTAGACCTATTTCTCGCCATTAAATGGATAATAATTTCTGAATCAGTGGTGGTTTGAAAAATGGAACCGCTTTTTTCTAAATACCGGCGCAGCTCTAAGGAATTTACCAGATTCCCGTTGTGGGCAATACAGATTGAGCCCTTGGCATAGTCAATCAAAAGCGGCTGGGCATTCTTCAGGATGCTGGAGCCGGTGGTTGAATAACGCACATGGCCAACCGCCATCTCGCCTTTTAGTTTAGTTAAAACCTCGCCATTAAAGACATCATTCACTAAGCCGACCTCTTTATGGATTGAGAGCACTCCTTCTTTATTCGCCACAATTCCGCAGGCCTCCTCCCCCCGATGCTGCTGGGCGTATAAACCCAGATAGGTCAGCCAGCTTGCCTGCCGATGTCCGCTAATGCCGAATAAGCCGCAGTATTCTCGCGGCCCGTGCTCCCTGCTGCGCGATTCGTAGTTACAAGAACTTTCTGGCATAACTAACTCCGTTTTTAAATATCTGCAAACCATCGCCTTCTTTCCTTAATCCCTGCCTCATCCAGCGCGGGTGCTGCCAGCCAAAACTGTGGCGCTCAGGATGCGGCATCAGGCCAAAAATCCTGCCGGTTTCATCGCAGATGCCGGCAATTCCATATCTTGAGCCATTAGGATTATAGGGATAACCCGCATATTCGCCCTCTTCATTGCAATAGCGTAAGACAATCTGCCTATTCTTCTCTAACCTTTCCAACACCGCATTATCTTTCGCCACAAATTTTCCCTCGCCATGCGCCACCGGCAGATAAATTATTTCCGGTAAATTTCTTGTCCAGATACATCTTTCTGGTTTATGGTTTCTGGTTTCTGGTTTCTTAAGATATACCCAGCGGTCCTCAAACTTTGCCGAATCATTGATAGTCAGGGTCGCCTCTTGCTCTAGATTCGGATTTCCCGGCAACAATCCTGCCTTAACCAGAATCTGGAAACCGTTACAAATGCCGATGAGCAGCTTCCCGCTGTGAATAAACTTTTTGAGTTCCTTAATCAGCTTATACCTTAGCTCATTGGCTAAGATTTTTCCCGCCGCAAGAGCATCGCCATAGCTAAATCCGCCGGGTAAAGCCAGGATTTGATAATCGGAGAGCTTCTTTAAACCGCCCTTAAGCTGATTAATATGCACTAACTCTGTTTGAGCTCCGGCTTTAGAAAATGCAAATGCGGTTTCATTATCGCAGTTAGTCCCTGCGCTGCGCAAAACTAAGACCCTAGGCCTTGCCATAAAATCTATTGATGTATTTGACAATCTCTTTCGGCTGATCAATGATTTCAAAAATAGTAAAATCCACCGGCGAAATATTTCCCCTCTCTAAGACCGTATCTTTTAGCCATTTAATCATTCCCTGCCAGTATTCGCCGCCTGCCAGCACCACCGGGAATTTCTCAATGCGTTCGGTCTGGATCAAATTGATGGCCTCAAACAATTCATCCAATGTGCCGTAGCCGCCGGGAGTAAT
>MHHA01000007.1:6315-15238 GCA_001805845.1 Omnitrophica WOR_2 bacterium RIFCSPLOWO2_12_FULL_46_30 | reverse complement strand
TGAAAGTGGTGGGGGGTTTAATTCGCCCCGAAAGCAGCGGGGCTGATTAAATGTCAAAATAAAGATAGAACTCGTGGGGATGCGGGCGCATCCTTACCGGGTCAATCTCTCTTTTGCGCTTGAACTCAAGCCAGACATCAATTACGTCTTTGGTGAATACCCCGCCCTGCAGGAGATAATTGTGATCCGCCTCAAGCGCATCAATTGCCCGGCGTAATGAAGAAGGGACGGTGGCAATCTTGCTCATCTCTTCCTCGCTTAATTCAAAAAGGTCGACATCAAACGGCTCACCGGGGTCAATCTTATGTCTTATGCCGTCTAAGCCTGCCATAAGCATTGCGCTAAAAGCCAGATAACCATTGCATGCCGGGTCAGGGGGCCTGAATTCTATCCTCTTTGACTTAGGGTTATCCGTGTACATCGGAATTCTCACTGCTGCTGAACGGTTCCTTGCAGAATATACCAGGTTAACCGGAGCTTCGTATCCGGGAACCAGCCTTTTGTAAGAATTTGTAGTCGGAGCACAGAATGCCATTAAACTGTTTGCGTGTTTTAATAACCCTCCGATATAATATTTGGCAGTCTGGCTCAAGAGCGCATAGCCGTTTTTGTCATAGAAGAGATTTGTGCCGCCCTTCCAAAGGCTCTGGTGACAATGCATACCTGAACCGTTATCCGCAAACAAGGGCTTGGGCATAAAGGTCGCAACCATTCCCGCCTTCTTGGCCATATTCTTGATGATATACTTGTAGAGGAGAAGGTTATCGGCCATCTTGGTCAGCTTATCAAACTTCATATCAATCTCGCACTGTCCGGCAGTGGCAACCTCATGATGATGCACTTCTACGTTAATGCCGGCCTCTTTCATCTTCAGAATGATTTTGCTCCTTAAATCCTGCAGGGAGTCATGCGGAGGCACGGGAAAATATCCTTCCTTGAAGCGGATTTTATAACCCAGATTTTTCCCGCTTTCATCCCTGCCGGTATTCCAGTCGCCTTCATCGGAATTAATGTAATAATACGCGCTGTTTTCCGTCTGGTCAAAGCGGACGTCATTAAAGATGAAGAATTCCGCCTCGGGCCCGAAATAGATGGTATCGGCGATTCCGGAATCGCGTAAATACTTTTCTGCCTTTTTGGCGATATAACGGGGGTCTCTGGTATACGGTTTTCGGCTTAAGGGATCGTAAATATCGCAGATGAGGCTTAAAGTCGGCACCTCGCAGACCGGGTCAACAATCGCGGTAGAAGGGTCAGGAATTAATATCATATCCGATTCCTGAATCTTTTGAAAGCCGCGTATGGATGAGCCGTCAAAACCAATTCCGTCAACCCAGATGGAACGCACGATGTCATCCATTTCCAGCAATTCCGTTGCCGGAATGGAAAAATGCTGCCAGAGCCCCGGCAGGTCATTAAATTTTAAATCAATAATCTGGATACCTTTTTCCTCAACCATGCGCAGCACATCCCTGGCTGCCTTTTCATCAAAGGCGCCGTTAGTCAGCGGGTTCTTAGTTTTTACTGCTTCTGCTTTTTCTCTTAACTTTTTCTTTGGCATATCAACTCCTTTAATTAATGAGCCCTGTACCATAAGGTAGAGGGCGAATTAAATCCTTGAGATCTCCGATGTCAAGGATCTCTCTGTGCTTATCCTATTATTAAGTAAATTTCCCGGGCTTTTGGTAACCCATTTTTATAAAGCGCTTTCTCCCCGCTCTCCGGTCCTGATCCTGAGAGCTTCGTCTATGGTAGAGACAAAGATTTTTCCGTCGCCGATTTCACCGGTTTTAGCAGCGTTTTCAATGGCATTGATTATCTTATCCAGATCTGCATTTTTGATTACAATCTCTACCTTAATCTTAGGCAGGAGCTCAATTTTGAATTTTTCCCCGCGCCACTGCTGGGTAAGCCCTTTCTGCTTACCATGGCCCTCCACTTCAGTGATAGTTATACCGGGATATCCTAAGGTATCTAACGATTTTCTCACTTGCTCCAAACTATCAGGACGAATAATTGCTTCAATTTTTTTCATCTTTATTCCTCCGAATTTCTAACGATATTAGAAATTGAATACTGTGGCCTGCGGGAAATAAATTCCGGATAAGCGGAATTCCCATGTTCTCCTAAGTCTAAGCCGATCAGCTCTTCGTGAAGACTCACCCTTATTCCCATGGTCGCCTTAAGTATTGCCCAGACCATAAAGGCGATAGAGAACGTAAATATCCCCACAGCGATAATACCTTTTAATTGGGCAAAAAATAGCTGCGGGCCGCCCCCAAAGAACAGGCCGCTTCCGGTCGTTCCGGGCATAATTGCCTCTTGCGCGAATAAACCCACGCAGAGCGTCCCGAAAATACCGTTGACTAAATGTACGGAGAGGGCGCCGACTGGATCGTCTAATTTCAATCTATCAAATCCAATAACTGCCAATACTACCAGTATACCTGCTATTGCGCCGATAACCATAGAACTGCCTACTGATACATAGGCGCACGACGCAGTGATAGCAACTAATCCTGCCAGGCAGCCGTTTAAAGTCATACCCAGATCAGGCTTGCCTAAAATAATCCAGGAGGCAATGATTGCGCTCAAGGTAGCCATACTGGCTGCAGTATTGGTGGTAACGCAAATACGGGATATATCATTGGGGACAGCCGCCATGGTTGAGCCGGGATTAAAACCAAACCAACCTAACCAGAGGACAAATGTTCCGATGGTAGCCACAGTCAAATTATGCCCCGGGATGGGGTTGACTGAGCCGTCTTTATTATACTTTCCAAAGCGCGGGCCCAGAAGGATAACTCCGGCCAGGGCTGACCAGCCGCCTACCGAATGCACCACGGTTGAGCCGGCGAAATCCCACATCCCTGATTTTGCCAGCCATCCTCCGCCCCAGATCCAATGTCCGACAATAGGATAAATTATGGTTCCCATGGCAAAGGTAAAGATAATAAAAGCAATATATTTTATCCTTTCAGCCACGGCTCCTGAGACAATGGTTGCCGCGGTTCCGGCAAAAACCAATTGAAAGAAAAACTTTGCCCATAAGGGAATAGTTGTCCAGCTTATTGCCGAATAAACACCCTGATAGGCGCCGGCGGTTGCCGGGCTGTTATCCGGGCCGCTTAAAAATAATAAGCCCTTTAAGCCGATGAAAGGATTGCCGTCGCCAAACATAAAACCCCAGCCCAAAACCAAAAAGGCAATTGATGAAACTGCAAAGACCACAAAATTCTTGGATAAAATATTTACGCAGTTTTTTACCCTGGCAAATCCTGATTCAACGCAGGCAAAGCCCAAGTTCATAAAAAAAACAAGCATCGCGGTAATCAAGACCCACAACGTATCTACCACAACCTTTATATCCATAGCGTTTCTCCCTCCTTCTTGAGCTTACAATATAGCCCTATTTTTTCTTTCTCCGGTACGCACCCGCACACAGTCATCCATCGGCAAGACGGCAATCTTACCATCCCCCATCTTGCCGGATGCGCAGTGTTTTAATATCGTTGAAATAATCTCTTGCACCCCTGAATCCAGAGCATAAATCTCAAGCTTTATCTTATGCACAAAAAGGAAACTCTCCGGCCGCGTAGTCTGCGCTCCAAACCCGCGCACTTCGCTAACCGTCATTCCGCCGATGCCGGCTTCTCTTAAGGCATCAGTTACATCCTTTAGTTTTTCTGAGCGAATTACGCATTCAATCTTTTTCATATCTGTTTCCTCGGTTAGCGCTGAACAAAAAAAGCGTCTCTTGTCTTAAGACGCCCATTGTCTTTCTATCTACTTTCTTTGTATGCTGCTTTTTATCCCGCACCCAGTCCCGCCACAAGGCGGGAAAAAGTCAGAAACCGCGGCTCTTAAGCCGTGGAGCTTCATATCCTTAGAAAATCTATGCCTTCGTTGGCTTCTTTTACTTATATAAGTAAAAATAACTACGCTTTGGTAACCCCGTTATCGAAAAATTTTACTCTATACTTATCTCTGATATTCTGTTTGAGCTTTACCACCCGCACATGGGAAATGCCTAACTTTTTAGCTATCTGCCGGAGATTAATGCCTGTATAGAGCAATTTAAATACATCCTTTTCTCTTTTAGTAAGGCCGTTATTCATAATATCATCCACAATGAAACGGCGGTTGACTTGAGCTAATGTATCCTGGTTTTCGTCTCGAATAATATCCTTAAGGCAGAATCTCTCTTCTTCCCCAAAGGCGATAGGCTCTTCTAAGCTCAAAATATTATTTCTGACTTTATGCGTGCGGATGTAATTCTGAATATGAAAATAACAACCCCGCGCGATGTAGCTTGAAGTTTTATTTTCTAACCGGCCTTCCTTAAAACGGTTCCATAGATTTATTACCGCTTCCTGATACAGGTCGTCTTTATCAATAAAACCTAAAAACCTGTTTTTCGCAGAAAGCCTCTTTAAGGCCGGCCTAAACTTATCTACCAATTCTTTAAATTTATCCTCAGACATAAAAATAAAAGTCCCAAACATAGCGTCTTTTTCTTTGCTATATTTGGGACTTCTTTATCCCTTTAACCCTTGACATTTTATTTTTGATTTATTACTTGAAAAATGTCAAGGGTTGTTTTCGCACTTATAACTTACGGAGCACGTAAGTGCGACGTAAGTTATGTGCTCAAACAAAAAGGCGTTCATCAATTACTGAACGCCTCACTGCGTATCTACTGCTTCGTAAATCTATTTTAAGTATATCACATATTTTTCTCTTGTCAAGAAAAAGTTTCCCTCCCCACTGGTTTTAAAATATACCTTAATTAAACCAAATGCGAGAATTTTCCCCCGTCTTCCAGGGGGTCTAAGGCATACTCAATTTTAATTTCCCCCTTTTTATCCCTCAAATCAATATGTTCTTTATTCGCCTCGGGGGAAATTACCTCTACCCGGGGAGAAAAAATATCATCCTCATTCTCCTCTCTTACTACGGCAATCCTTTTATCGCTTAAAGCGGCGATGGTCCCTATGGGCCAAACGCCTATTATTTTAAAGAAACTTTCTAAAAGCTCAGGGGAAAAGGCCCTCTCCTTTTCTACTTGCATCAAGTTATAGATTAAATCGGGCGGATAATTTCTTTTATAGCTTCTCCTTGAATTAAGGGCATCATAAACATCGCATATGGAAACAATCAACGAGGCAATGTGCGGCCTCTGCGTAAATGTCAGCTTAGGATAACCTTTTGCATCGTATCTTAAATGGTGCTCAAAAGCAACCACTGCCGGCAGCACCCCAAGATTTTTTGTATATTTTAAAAGTATCTGGGCCCCTAAAACGGTATGGCTCTTCATAAGCATGAATTCTTCATCGCTCAGCCTTTCCTGCTTGTCAAGGAGCTTTTGGGAAATAAAAATCTTTCCCATGTCATGGAATAAAGCGGCAATGCCTATATTTGAGATATCGTCTTTGGAAAATCCCAGTTTATAAGAAAAATAGAGGGAGAGGACAGCTACATTCAGGATATGGAGATACGTATTGACATTACGTTTTTTTAAAGTTGACAATTTTAAAAATTCCGGATACCCGGAAACCAGATTCTCCATAATGCCGGTAACTGAAGAGCTCAAATCCGCATAATCAAGGCTTTCTCCGTTAATGACTCCGTTTACATAACGGGATATTTTCGCGGCGGAATTTTCATACTGTTCAATAAAGCTGGCTGCCTTTCTAATTTCCTCTTCCGGAGTAGAGGATAAATTTATTTTTCCCGCGGAGATATTCTTAACATCACGCAAAGACAAATATTCCTGAATATCATCGCCGGCGATTTCTTTAGGGGCAGCCAAAGATGCGATAAAACAGTCAAGCTCATCCTTTTTCAACTGCCTGCGGAAGGCAATTTTTTCAACCCCCCTTTCTTTTAAATAAAGAATAAACGGCTTGACTGACCTGCTAAAATTAAAAAAAATCTCTTTTCCCGAAGTCAATTCCTCTCCCACAATCCCGATCACCAGTTCGCCTTTCTCCTCCAGCAGGGCCCGCAGGCTCTCATACGCCTTATCAAGTGAATTTTTAAATGCAGGGTGTTCCGGCGGATAAATCTTTGCCAGCTGCAATGAGGCGATCAGCTCCCTGAGGGAATTTTCAATGCTTTCTGACATCCGAGTATCCTAAGGCCTCTTTTGCCTTTTCTCTTAGGCCTCTATTCCAGAAAAATCTCTTTTTGCTTAAAATTACGAGGTAATCCCTCGCTGCGATAGCGGCGCCTTTTTCTATTACAACCTCTATATTTTTCTCTAAGACATAATTTCTTATGCCCAGCGGATTAAAGATACCGAGCAGCTCTTTAAGCGCCCTCTCTGCGGTTTTTTCGTTATCCGCCAATACCGCAAACGCCTCTTTTTTTAAAAAAACATCTTTTTCTTTCAGGACAGAGAATAAAAAGTCTTCGTCTTGCGCCGGCATTTTCCGCATTGCCTTCAAAACCTCTATTTTTATCATACGCAGGGGGAAGGAAAATATTTCTTTCAGTATTTCAATGCTCGGAGCGGCCTCAATCAGCATTAAGCTCTCTATGACATTTTTAAGAAACTCCATATCAAAAGACCGTTTCTTCAATTCATCGCAGAAAATAAATAAGCCGTCTTTCGGGAAAAAAGCCAGGAATAGCTTTACTATCTGCTGATTGATTACGTTTTCTTTAAACATTTTTCTAACGTAGTCGTCTATTTTAAACGAACTCGCGCTTAAAATATCCATAAAATACTCTAGATTGTCTATAGGCATACCCTGCAGAATAATATTTTCAATAAAATTAGATACGCGTATTCTTACGGGTTCAAAAATATTTGCAAAAGATGAATTGCCCTTTTTCATTCGGAATATCTCTAAAAAGCTCTTCAAGAATTCTACGTCCTTTTCCTTTACTATTGCCTCCCACTCTTCTAATATTTTTTCCCGAATAAGGTTCAGCCTGATCTCGTTGTCTTCTTGCGCCAATAAATTAAGGATGAGCAGGCGGTAATTAACACGCAAAAGCCCGTAATCCAAAGTTGCCCTAATATCTTTTTGGGCTGCTCCATCTTTAAGTAAAGATAAAAATATTCGTTGGTAAACCTTTGAAGCGGACTGCAGGTCAGGCGACAAGAAGAGTTCTTTGATTCTTTTTTTCGTAGATGGTTTGAGGGCGGCGTCCGTCAGGCTGCTTTTAGACGCTAATGCGGAAGCTATTTCCTTATGCCGGTCGTTATCAATGAGAGTGGAAAATAAATTGAGGCTTAAAGGATTGAAGTTTTCGTTCTCGGTTATTTCTTCCCAGAGCGTATCGGCAAGCTGGCCTGAACTGAGGTCCTTAAAAAAATCCTTGAATTTAGCCAGCTCTGCGCCTTCAGGGCTATTTCCATATTGCAGGAGCAGCTTAACCGCATCTTTGGCGCATCTCTGGAATTTATCTTTGTCCGTATTCTTTAGATAATTTAAGAAGATACCCAGGTTCTCCCGCACATCTTCATTCTTTAGCAGGTCATCGCTTCTAAATTTCGCGATAATTCTTCCGAAGTTATCGGCCAGTTGAGCTATTTTGTGCGCATCCTTCTCTTCGATAACTTCGCGAAATAGAAATGTCCAGATATCCTTGTATCCTTCTCCTTCAGCATACAAAAGCTGGGAATAGTCAAGGCTTTCAACGAGAATATGAGACGCCTCCTCTTTCCTTAAGTAATTCTCTATGCCGCCTTCTTTAAAAATCTGCATCGGCGGCTTGGCTGCCCTTACGAGAAAATGCGTTAACTCGCCGATGGTTACGCCTGGCTCTATCTCGATACTTTTTATCTTGCGGAAATGAAAAAATCCCGCTAACCCCGAGATAAGCCCTGCCTTTTCTAAATTCCGTCCGTCTACAACCAGAAAATCAACCGCAAAGCCGATTTTAAGCGGATTTAAAAAATGCAGGAGCGAATCTATTTTTTCCTTTAACTCCTGCGATGATTTTATAAAGACGGGATGTTCCGGGAAATAAATTGAGCCGTTATTGAGGGCGGCCCTGAGGCTCTTGAAGAATTCCTCTAAAGCTTCTTCTTTATTCATTTCGCAAGCTTAAAGATACACCTTGCGGGCTAATTCCCTGCCGCTTTCCGTCAGAAAAACCTTTTCTATGGTTTTATCTAACTTTTCCCTATCGCTCGTATCAAATTCGTCTTTAAGATTAACTAACCAATCAGCATCGTAGAGCACCCTGAAATTAAGGGTATCCACCTTGCCGGGGGAATGATGATGCGCGATAATCTGGCATACCTCATCAATAACATCTTTTTTAAGCTGCAACTTTTCCATAATAGAGCGGGCTATCGGCGGGCCCTCGATTTCCTGGTAATTTCCGGCTGCGCTCTTATACTTGCTTTCCGCCTTATGTATTCCGATGTCATGGAGAACGCTTGAGGCAATCACTACCAAAGGGTCGGCCTTCTCTTTTTCTAAAAGCTGCTGGGCATAACCTAAAACCTTTTTGGCATGGTTAATCCTTTTCTGGTCCTGGCCGAAATATTTCTCCATCTCTAAGATTAAAAGCTCTTTTTTGGTTTTGTATCTATCCTGGATAGGCTCTTTCTTCGCCGTGGCTAATAACTCTTTGTAACGCGCCGGACCTATGCACTCTACTGCCTTGGGGCACCATAAGGCGCAGCCAAAGTCAACCCGGGGATTAAATACCTCCTGCTTACAGCTATGGCATTTCCTCTTTGGTTCATCCTTAAAGAATTCAATTACCGCCTGACAGCCGGGACAGGAAACCTCAATAACGTCTTGCGGCTTCCAGTATTGTGAATCCTGCCCCGGGCATTTGTTATCCGCCATAGAATATGGTTACTCCTTTTATCTTATCTCATCTATGGATTTCAGATTATAGTAACCCAGAACCTTAACCTTGGCTCTGGATTTACTTACCAGCCAGTCATGGTATC
>MHHA01000007.1:0-6307 GCA_001805845.1 Omnitrophica WOR_2 bacterium RIFCSPLOWO2_12_FULL_46_30 | reverse complement strand
TTGGCTCTGGATTTACTTACCAGCCAGTCATGGTATCTTTTCATAAAGCGCTGGTGGCCCTGTCTGGTTTCCCATTCATAAACTGAAAAGTATTGATTTTTAAAATCGGCGCGCTGCATCGTGAAATATCCCAGAAAACCCTTAGCTTTCCCGGCATAACCCGCCCACATTCGGCAATCCTTCCGGTAAACGTTAACTTCTTTCGGGCTAATCTCAAATAATACCGCGTGGATAAACATTTTTTAAAACTTCTTATTCCCGTGGCGATGCGGCCGCAGGCGGTTTTTCCTGATTTTTTTCTTAATTGCCTGCTGAAGGTCTATCCGGCGCGCTCCGCAGTAGTCAAATATCCTGATACAGCAATCCGCCAATTCTTCGGCAAGTTCGTCTTTTTTGGCATGGTTACGCAATGCCTCAAGCGCCTCAGAAAGTTCGGAATGCATCAAGGCAATCAATTCGCCGTCATTCCTTTCTCCAGACCACCAGCCTTTTTCTCTGGCAATTTTATGTGAAATCTTTATCAGCTCTCTTACAGTAGACATTCTTATGGCTGCGGCTATTCGGAAGCCGCACCCTGCCTGCTCAAGCAGGCAGGCATTGCTTTACCACCAGCTTAGGCCCGGGATAATCTTTCCCGGAGGAGCTCACTGACTAATTTATTATCGCACCTGCCGGCAAATTGCGCGATGAGCTCCTTCATTACCTTTCCCATATCCTTAAGCCCGCTTGCGCCGGTTACCGCAAGCGCCTCCTCAATCGCCTCTTTAATCTTTTCTTCAGGCACGGCTTGCGGAAGATATGACTTTAGAATTTCCAACTCTCTTGTCTCTTTATCCACCAAATCCTGGCGGCTGCCTTGCTTAAACTTTTCAATGGAGTCCTGGCGCTGCTTAATCTGCTTCTTTATGACTGTGACAACCTCCATATCATTGAGCTTCTCCTGCCTTTTGTCTATGGCGGTATTTTTTAATTCTGCCCTCAAGAAGCTCAAGGTGGAAACCCTCAGGCCATCGCGAGCCTTCATTGCTTTTTTATAATCTTCCAATATTTTTTCTTCTAACACTGAAAACATCTCCTCCTTTTCATAAGCCAGAGGGCAATGCCTGCCTGCTCAAGCAGGCAGGGTGCGGCTTCCAATAGCCACAGCCATAAGCCAGAGGGCAATGGTGCGGCTTCCAATAGCCGCAGCCATATCCGCTCCTGACGCTGGTTTTATCTTACAGGATTGGCAGGTATTTCTTCACCTCATATTCTGAAACCTGCGCCTTATATTCATTCCATTCCATCTTTTTATTGCGAATAAAATATTCAAAAACCCTCGCGCCCAAGCATTCCTTAACTAAGGAACTGTCTTCGCTAAGCCGGATCGCCTCAAGCAAATCATCAGGCAATGATTTTATTCCGGCTTTGGTTTTTTCTTCTTCACTCATGTGGTAGATGTTGTCGCTGGCAGGCTCCGGCAATTTATAGTTTTTCTCAATGCCGGCTAAGCCGCAAGCCAGCATAACCGAAAAAGCCAGATAAGGATTACAGGCCGGGTCTGGCGAGCGGTACTCAATGCGGGTCGCCTTTTCTTTACCCGGCTTATACATTGGGATACGAATCAATGCCGAACGGTTCATCTGCGCCCAGCATATATAAACCGGCGCTTCATAACCCGGCACCAGGCGCTTATAAGAATTAACCCACTGGCTGGTTATGGCGGTAATTTCAGGCGCGTGCTTAAGCAGCCCGGCGGTATAAGACCTGGCCAGGCCTGAAAGATGATATTTATCATTCTTGTCAAAAAAGGCGTTCTTATCGCCTTTAAAGAGCGACTGATGCACGTGCATTCCCGAGCCGTTAATTCCAAAGAGCGGTTTTGGCATAAAGGTAGCATAGACGCCATGCTGGCGGGCTATCTCTTTGACTACCAGCCGATAAGTCATTACATTATCCGCCATAGTTAAGACATCGGCATAACGCAAGTCAATCTCATGCTGGCTGGGGGCGACTTCGTGATGGCTGTATTCAACCTGTATGCCCAGGGCCTGCAAGGTAAATATGGTATCCCTTCTTAAATCCTGGGCCACGTCTAAAGGCACCAGATCAAAATATCCCCCCTGATCCAAAGGCAAAGTGGTCTGGGCATCTTTAAAATAGAAGAATTCTAACTCCGGGCCTACATTATAGGTAAAGCCTTTCTGTTTGGCTTTGGCTAAATTACGCTTTAAGACATAGCGCGGATCTCCTTCAAAAGGCCTGCCGTTGGGTTCGTAAATGTCGCAAAACATCCTGGCAACGCTATAATCCTGCCCTGAACGCCACGGTAAAATCGCAAAAGTATGGGGGTCAGGCCTGGCAATCATATCTGATTCTTCAATCCGCGCAAAACCTTCAATGGATGAGCCGTCAAAACCCATGCCCTCCTCAAGCGCTCCCTCTAATTCGTCAGGGGTAATCGCAAATCCTTTCAAGAACCCCAGGACATCGGTAAACCATAAACGGATAAACTTTACTTTATGCTGCTTAACTAATTTTAAAATATCCTGCTTTGTCTTTTTAACCATCGCTCCTCCAATCAGCGGTTTGCCGCCTACGCAGTTCTTAAAAACACCCCGATTCGCTCAATCGCCTCTTTCAAGTTATCAAAGTTTGAGGTATATGAGATACGGATATAATTATCAAATCCCTTTCCAAAAGCGCTCCCCGGCACAACTGCCACTTTCTGTTCTTTCAGTAATCTCCGGGCGAATTCCAGAGCGTTTAATCCGGCCTTATCTATGCAGGCAAACACATAAAATGCCCCCGCGGGCCTTAGGCAGGCAAGGCCCAGGCGGCCTAAACCTTCAAGTACGTATTCTCTTCTCCTTTGATATTCGCGTTTCATTTCTTCAATGTCTTTCCTTCCTGTATGCAATGCCTCGCAAGCCGCCATTTGGCTGGTTATGGGAACGCACATAATAGTGTATTGATGGATTTTGGTCATCGCGGCGATTATTTCCCGCGGGCCGCAGGCAAAACCCACCCGCCAACCGGTCATAGCGTAACTTTTAGAGAAACCATCAAGATAAATTGTATTATTCCTTGCTTGGTGAAGCGAGGCAAAAGGGGTGTGCGGAAAATCATAGGTCAGGTCTGCGTAGATTTCATCGGATAGGCAAAGTATTTTATGTTTTAGAATGATTTTGTTAAGCTCGCCCAATTCTTTCTTAGTGTAGGAGATTCCCGTTGGATTCGCAGGGTAATTTAAGAGCACCGCCTTAGTCCTTTTATCAATAGATTTTTCTAAAAGCCGGGGCGTAAGCTTAAACCCATAGTCCTTTGTATTTACATATACAGGGATACCCCCGGCCAATTCCGTAACCGGGCCGTAAGAAACATAGCAAGGATTAGGAATGACGATTTTATCGCCCGGGTTTATAATTGAGCGTAAGGCCAAATCTAACCCCTCGCTTACTCCCACAGTAATGAGAATTTCGTCATCCGGATCATACTCTAAGCCATATCTATTTTTTAGATGGCGGCTTAAGCCAAGCCGTAATTTATAGAGCCCTTTATTTGAGGTATAGGAAGTAAAACCCTGCTCCAAAGAATAGATTCCTGCTTCGCGAATCTGCCAGGGAGTTACAAAATCCGGCTCTCCCACACCCAAGGATATGACATCCTCCATCCCGAGCACCAAATCAAAGAATGCCCGGATGCCGGAGGGTTTCATCTTTTCAACCTTTTTAGAAATAATGTCGCTCATCTGCTAAAACTATTACATTCTAACATAACATTTTGATATTAAGTTTATTGCCGAACTGTCATCGCGAGCCCCGAATGGGCGCGGCAATCCCGTCGAGATTGCTTCGTCGTCCCGCCAGAGGCGGGACTCGCAATGACGCGGTAATTAACGTTACAGGAGACTGGTAACTGGTTACGGATTTTAATACGATATCGCTATTCTTTTATTTTCTTCCCTGCGCTTCAAAACCACGCCATCTTCTTTATATTTTTTCAGCAGAAAATGCGTTACGGTTCCCCGGATATTTTCCATACAGGAAAGCTTCTCCGCTACGAAGCTTGAAACCGTGTGGATACTCTTTCCTTCTACCACTACCAGAAGGTCATAGGTTCCGGAAATAAGGTAACAGCTGGCAACCTCCGGAAAGGAATAAATCCTCTCGGCAATCTTATCAAAGCCCAGGTCCTTTTGAGGGACGATGTTGACTTCAATCAGCGCCCTAACCTCTGCGTCTTCGCTTCGGATAAGCTCTTTGTTGAGCACGGTCTTATATTTTAGAATGACGCCTTCTTTCTCGTATTTCTTAATTGCCTGTTTGACTTTCGCGGCATCCTTCTTCGTCATCCCGGCAATCTCTTCAGGAGTCGTGCGCGCATCCTTTTCCAAAATCTCTAAAATCTCATCCATTTTTTCACCTCGCTTCTTTTATCTTTTTCCACAACTGCTTTGCCTCTAACTTTTCTATACGGTCAAAATAGATATTCTTGCCGCCGGCTGAAAGCGGTAAAGCCATAAGAGGGCTGTAATCCTTTAGCAATCCTAATCTGTAGCCTGCTAAACCGGCTCTGTACATAATGCGGTTATCAATATTTAAGTTTGAGGCGGTCTTGGCAGCGCTGGAAAGAGCAATACCCAAATCAAAAAGTTTGAAAATGCAAAATGGGCCTGGCATATGAATAGTCTCTGGAGGCTTAGCCTTTTGAAATTCCTGACAGTTTTTAAAGCCGCAGCCGCCGCAATTCAATCCTAACGGCTTACGCCCCTTTACCCCAAGCAGAATGAGACAATCAGACTTATCTACCGCATCAGCGTCGCTATGCCATTCTAACTCTATAGCTCTTTTTTCATCCTGTGTCTTATCCTTGCAAAGAAATTTAACAATCTGTTTGGTTTCTAAAATTACATCTTTTTTTTCGCTCTCACTAAGTATCTTATAAGCTATATCATCAACTCCTGCGCTTTTTGGCGCCGTACGAATAGATATTCCGATAAGTTTTGCCGCTTCTTTTACCGCTTCTTTCTCTTGCATTTATGGCTGCGGCTATTGGAAGCCGCACCATTGCCCTCTGGCTTATGGTTGCGGCTATTGGAAGCCGCACCATTGCCCTCTGGCTTAAAGCTTGCCTAATAAAGTCAATATCCCAATCAGAATAAAAACTCCGGCGCTGATAAAACGCAGGCTCTTCACCGGAATAAACTTCGCTACAACTTCACCCAGCAATACCGCAATCAAAGTTGCCAGGCCAAAGGCAAGCATTGCTCCCCAGAATACCGTCCAGGGGGATTTTGTCTTAGCGACCAAGCTAAATACCGCAAATTCCGTCTTGTCAGCTAATTCAGCCAGGAATATCGTTCCAAATGCGGTAAGAAAAATCTTCCAATCCATTTTTTCTGTCTCGGGTCAACCGGCGGCTACCTCCCTTTGACTGCCTGCGCGGTAACAATAGCCTCGGCAACCTGGCGCATTGATTTACGGGAATCCATGCTATATTTCTGAATCATCCGATAGGCCCCGTCTTCAGACAAATCCTGCTCCCTCATCAATATCCCCTTTGCCTTCTCTACCAGCTTACGGGTTTCAAGTTCTTCCTGAATAATTTTTGATTTCACCATCAGCTCGGTATTCTCCATAACCATTGCCGCCTGATTGGCAACTGCGGTGAGCATATGGATTTCATTCCTGCTAAAATTGTGGGGCTTGGAAGTATAGAGGTTGAGAACGCCGATGGCTCTGTTCTTTACCAAAAGCGGAACGCACAATAAAGAGGCAAGCCCCTCCTTCCTGGCGATGTCTTTGTATTTATATTCTTTTTCTTCTGTGACATCATAGACGGTAACCGGCTTCTTCTCCCGCACAACTTTTCCGGCTATGCCTTCGCCGACTTTCAGAGGCGGCTTCTTGTTATAACTTTCCGAAATAGACTGGGTCGCCCTGATAACTAACTCCTGTTTTTTCTCATCAAGGAGCATCAGCGAACAAATCTTAGAACCCAGGGTCTGCGCGGTTACCGTCACAATGAGCCGCAGGATATCATCAAGATACAAATCTGAGGTAATCGCCTGGGCTATTTTGGAAAGGGCTTCAATATGATTGTTAGCTTTGGGCATTTATGGTCTTAGGTCACCCGCAGGGTGATCCGATTTCCCTCGACAGACCTTTACGCATATACCGCAGATGTACTGATCCACAACCTTTTGCTTCTGAAATTCTTTAAGCAGGGCAAAACAGCCCTGATGGTCAAAATCCCTCT
Organism: Omnitrophica WOR_2 bacterium RIFCSPLOWO2_12_FULL_46_30; assembly: GCA_001805845.1. Lineage (GTDB taxonomy): Bacteria > Omnitrophota > Gorgyraeia > Gygaellales > UBA12090 > 2-02-FULL-45-21. Next base: position 67 of record MHHA01000007.1, on the reverse strand, counting down.
GGTTTTCCTTTATGGACTTGACAGGGCATATTACCACACAAGCGCGGCAATTTCCACAATCTTCTTT
>MHHA01000006.1 GCA_001805845.1 Omnitrophica WOR_2 bacterium RIFCSPLOWO2_12_FULL_46_30 | reverse complement strand
AAATAAAAAATAATGAAAATTAAAAATATCGGCATAAGCTGTAACAACGGCGGGACTGTTTGTGGCTGCATTTTTTAATCTCCTTAATGAGCCCCGCCGTTGGCGGGGCGAATTAATCCCGCCGAGTGCGCTAAAATTATGGAACAGAATTTTAGCGCAGCTTACGAGGCGGGAACTTATTACTGGCTATTTTTTTGTTCCTTTCTTGACTAAGCTCCTTACTGTCGGCGAAATGACTGCGCCTTTTGCCTTCCAGTATTCATAGCGCCCGAGGTTAATCTTGAAATTGTTTTCTTTTTTGGCCGGCTCGTAGGTGCCGATATCCTCAAGCACCCTGCCATCGCGGTTCTTTTGCTCGTTGATTACCCCGATTCTAAAATAAAATCTCTTTTTTGCAAGTTTACCAATCCTGCGCATCCTGACTGCAACTGACATTTTATATCCTCCTCCTCATTTGACCGCCTCTAATTGCGCCTTTGCCTTATTCAACGTTTCCTGGTATTCTTTTTCCGGTTTTGAGTCGCTAACGATGCCGGCCCCGGCCTGGATATAGGCAATGTTCTTCTTTATTACTATGGTGCGAATGGTAATACAGGTATCTAAATTACCGGAGAAACCGAAATATCCCACTGCCCCTGCGTAGGGGCCGCGCCGGAAACTCTCTAACTCATCAATGAGCTCCATTGCCCTGACCTTGGGGCTTCCGCTGACCGTCCCGGCGGGGAATGCCGCCTGCAAAAGATCATAAATATCATATCCATCCCTTAACCTTCCCTGTATCTCGCTGACAATGTGCATCACGTGTGAATAACGTTCAATGCGCATAAATTCGCTTAGCTTGACCGAGCCGTACTCGCAGACCCGGCCCAGGTCGTTTCTTCCCAGGTCCACCAGCATAATATGCTCGGCCCTTTCCTTTGCATCCCTCAGCAATTCGTTCTCCAGCCGCTTATCCTCCGCCTCTTTTTTTCCCCTTGGCCTGGTTCCGGCAATGGGCCTGGTGGTCACCATTCCTTCCTCGCAGCGCACTAACATCTCAGGAGAAGAGCCGATGAGATGCAGGTCCTTGAATTTGAGATAAAACATATAGGCTGAGGGGTTTAAATTCCTTAAGTTGCGATAGATAGTAAATGGCTTATGCCGCAGCGGCTTTGAGAAAATCTGCGAGAGCACTACCTGAATAATATCGCCCTTACGGATATATGCCTTGGCTTTTTCCACCATGCGCATGAAATCTTTTTTCGCGATCAAAGCCTTAATCTGCGCTGCCTTCTTTTTGGAATCCGTCCCTGCCTCTAAGATTGGCTTTTTAAGCTTTTTGACCATTGACTCAATGCGGGCGATTGATTTTTTATAAGCCGCTCTTATTGTTTTAGGATTTTTATCGGTTAAAAAAGCGCAGGCAATAATCTTGAGGCTATGCCTGAGATGGTCAAACATCACAAAGGTATCGCTCAAGTGAAAAAACGCCTCCGGCATAGCGCGATGGCCTGGATTCTTATCCGGGATATTTTCAAAGAAGCGCACAAAGTCATAGCCGAGGTAACCCACCAGCCCTCCGCAGAACCGCGGAGCGCCGGCAACATCTATGAATTTATAAACTGACATAAACTCTTTGAGCCTGGAAAGGGGATTACCCGTTATAATTTCTCTTCTATGCTTAAATCTCCCTGAACTGTCTTTAGTTACAATTTCTAACTTCGCGCCATTTAGCTTGAGGATAGCGGAGGGTTCGCACCCGATAAAGGAAAAGCGGGCAATTTTTTCCTGCCCTTCCACCGACTCAAGCAAATAGGCATACTCGCTTTGCGAGGCAAGCTTCAGGTATACCGAAACCGGGGTCTCTAAGTCCCCGGGGATTTCGCGGTAAATTGGAATAAGGTTTCCCTTTTTAGACAGGTTTATAACTTCTTTTTCTGAAGGAAAATACATAGCAACTCTATTTTTTTCGCAAGCTCCGATAAAAACATGACCTGTTGCCGGTATGACAGGCCGGGCCAACCTGGCGCGCCTTGATTAAAAGCGCATCGGCATCACAGTCATAATAAATTTCCTTGATAAATTGAAAGTGGCCTGAGGTTTCACCCTTTAGCCAGTATTGCTTACGTGAGCGCGACCAGAAGCAGGCCTTCTTGAGCTTGAGGGTGCGCTTTAATGACTCTTTATTCATATAGGCGAGCATTAAAACCTCGCCGGTCTTATAATCCTGGATTATTGCCGGGATAAGCCCGCTAGCATCATATTTTAAGTTCAGGATTCCGCGTTTTCTTAACATCTTATGGCAATCCCTCTTTTCTTCAAGTAGCCCTTAAGCTCTTTAACGGTTAATTCCCGGTAATGAAAGAGCGAAGCTGCTAATGCCGCGTCCGCGCCGGCCGCGGTCAATACCGTATAAAAATCCTCTTTCTTGCCTGCGCCTCCGGAAGCAATCACCGGAATATTTACGGAACTGGTTACCGCCTTAGTCAACTCCAAATCATACCCGCATTTTGTGCCATCATAATCTATACTGGTCAAAAGAATTTCACCCGCGCCTAATTTCTCCGCCTGGCGCGCCCATTTAAGCGCATCTAAACCTGTCGGCGTCCTGCCCCCGTTTATAAACACCTCCCACCTCTTCTGGTTACTGGTTACTGGTTTCCCTGGCCCGCTTCGCTTTGCCAGGGCGGGCTGGTTTCTTATTAACTTTGCATCAATGGCTACCACAATACACTGGCTTCCATATTTATCAGATGCCCTTTTTATCAAATTGGGATCTTTGACCGCAGCGGTATTGATGGAGACCTTATCCGCCCCAGCATTAAGCAAGCTCCTAATGTCCGATAAATCCCTTACCCCTCCGCCGACTGTAAGAGGCATAAAGACGTTCTCCGCAGTGCGCCTGACCACGTCTAAAATAATTTTTCTATTCTCGGCGCTTGCGGTTATATCTAAAAATACGAGCTCATCCGCCTCCTCTTCTTCATATCTTTTAGAAACTCTAACCGGGTCCCCTGCGTCCTTAAGCTCTAAAAACTTCACCCCTTTTACCACCCGGCCATCCTTAACATCAAGACAGGGAATTATTCTTTTAGTAAGCATTTTTTGCTATTTTGCTGCCGCAATGGCTTCGGGCAGGGAAAACATTTTTTCATAGAGCGCTTTGCCGATAATCACCCCTTTTAAGTTAGGGCGCTTGAGCGCGATCAGCCCTTTAATATCTTCTAACGAACAAACGCCTCCTGAGACAATAACATCAATGGAAGTTGCCTGAAGCATCCTTTTAAGCGCCGGGAAATTTAAGCCCTTGAGGCTGCCGTCACGGGTTATATCGGTATAAATGATAGTCCTTAAACACATTTTTTCTAACGTAGCTATTAAGGAGGTAAACTCAATTTTAACTGACCTCTTCCATCCTTCTATGCCTATACCTCTTGATGAGACATCCATTGCCAGGGCAATTTGGCCGCCGTATTTCTTTACCGCTTTGGATAGGAAGCCGGTATCTTCTATGGCTTTGGTGCCCAGCACAACCTGGCTGGCGCCAAGATTAAGTATCTTTTTTATCATCGCCAAATCCCTGATGCCGCCTGAAACCTCAAGCGGAATCTTGGTTGCGGCAATGATTTTTTTGATCAGCTTCAGGTTTTTCGCTTTACCGGTCAGGGCTGCGTCTAAATCCACTACGTGCATAAACTTTGCTCCCTGCCTTTGCCAGTTAAGGGCAACCGATACCGGGTCAGCGGAATAAACCTTTTTGTTGAACCTGCCTCTGGTGTATCTAACCACCTCACCGTCTTTTAAATCAATTGCCGGAATAATGAGCATTTTATATTTTTACAAAATTTTCCAGAAGCCTTAAGCCCAGACGCTGGCTCTTCTCAGGATGGAACTGACAGGCAAAGAGGTTGTCTTTGGCAATAGCTGAAACAAACTCTCTGCCGTAATCCGTAGTAGCTATAATTATGCTTTTATCTTCTGGAATAACATAATAAGAGTGGCAGAAATAAAAATAGGAATTATCCGGAATGTTTTTAAAATTCTTGATTCTTGATTCTTGATTCTTGATTCTGATTTGATTCCACCCCATCTGCGGAACCTTTAATTTCCGGGAAAACCGCTTAACCCCGCCCTTAAAAATCCCTAAACCCCTGACCTTACCGCCTTCCTGGCTTTCGCTAAAAAGAAGCTGCAGGCCAAGGCAAATGCCTAAGAATGGTTTTCTGAATATATTCTTTTTGATTACCTCAAGCAATCTCAACTTCCTTAACTCCCGCATCGCCTCTTGCATTGCCCCAACACCGGGTAAAACGAGCTTATCGGCCCTTAAAATCAATCCAGCGCTTGAGGTAACTTTGACGTTCTTTGCCCCGGCCGCCTCTAAGGCCTTTGCCACGCTGCGTAAATTCCCCATCCCGTAATCAATAATCGCAATCATAAGATACCCTTGGTTGAGAGGATGCCCCTGATGCGCGGGTCGACGGTGACCGCCTCTTTCAAGGCCCTGCCGAATGCCTTAAAAACTGCCTCAATGATATGGTGGGAATCCTCGCCATAGACTATTTCCACATGCAGGGTTATTCCGGCATTACTGGCTGCGGCCTGCAAAAACTGCTTCAGGTAATTTAGGCTGTATTCTTTACCTCCAGCTCTGAACCCTGAACTCTGAACTCTGAACTTTAAAAAAGGCCTGCCGCTTATGTCTAAACTAACCTCAGCCAACGCCTCATCCATCGGCACAGAGGAAAAACCAAACCGCCTGATACCCAATTTATCCGTTAATGCTTTTTTTATCGCCTGGCCCAAACAAATCCCGATATCCTCATTCGTATGATGCATGTCAACTTCAATATCGCCGGCAGCTTTAACTTTTAAATCAAATAAGCCATGCCGGGAAAACAAAGTAAGCATGTGGTTTAAGAAATTTATGGGCGTTTTAATATCCGACTTACCGCTGCCGTCCAGATTTATCCCTACGGCGATGGCGGTCTCGGTAGTTTTGCGTTTAATATTCGCTTTTCTTGCTTTCATTTTCTTGCTTTGCTTTCTATGAAAATCTTGCCCTTACCGACTCTAAGTGCTTAGTCAGCCCTTCAATAGTGGCAATTTTTTCCAGCGGGCTCCTTACGGCTTCCAGGGCCTTGCGAGAATAGCTGATAATATGGCTGGACTTAATAAAATCGGATAGGGACAACCCTGAGAAAAATTTTGCCGTTCCGGAAGTAGGCAGGACATGGCTTGGCCCGGCGACATAATCGCCCACCGCAGACGGGCTGTACTGCCCTAAAAATACAGCGCCGGCATTTTTTATGTGCTTGGCAATTTTATAGGGATCCTTAAGCAGAATCTCCAGGTGCTCAGGAGCGATTGCGTTTGCCACTTCAACTGCCTGCTCAAGATTTTTCACGAGGACAATGTATCCTCCGTCTAATTCCTGTTTAAACTGTTTTGCCTGGGCTTTGGAGGTAGTGATGAGAATGGCTAATCCTGCGCTATGTTCACCCTGAGCTAACAGGTCAGCTTTAATATAGGAATTATGCGAGTTGCGGTTAGCAATGATAACCAATTCCGTTGGCCCTGCCAGCATATCAATATCCGCATAACCAAAAAGCTGGCGTTTGGCTTCGGTAACGTAAACATTCCCCGGCCCGACAATCTTTTGCACTTTTGGAATCGTCTTTGTGCCAAGGGCGCAGGCGGCAATTGCCTGTGCGCCGCCTGCCTTGTAAATTTCATCAACCTTAAGCAAATCCGCGACCACGAGAATATGAGGATTAATATTGCCGGATTTATCCGGCGGGCTAAAGAGGGCTATCCGTTTAACTCCGGCGATTTTTGCCGGAAGCACGGTCATATACACCGTGGATACAAGCGGAGCTGTCCCCGCAGGAATATAAATGCCCACTGATTCAAGCGGGCTGAATTGTTCGCCTATGACAATACCTTCCTTATCACGGATGCGCCAGGACTTTTTGATCTGCCTGCGATAAAATCTGCTGATGTTTTCGGTTATTAACTTTAAGCATGAGACAAAGTCAGGCTCAATATTCTGATAGGCGCCGCTGAGCTCAGCCTGAGAAACTCGCAACTGTCTGGGAGTAAGCTTAACCTTATCGTGCTTCTTCGTATAGCGGATTACCGCCTCATCGCCGTAAAGCCGCACCTCCTCAATAATTTTAGCCACGGCAGATATAACCCTGGGCTTGCGGCAGAATGAACGCTGGTAAATTTTCTCAAGTTCTCTTGAGCCGTATCTGATGATTTTCATTGTCCGATTGCGCTTTGCAAACAAAAGAATTTACACATTAACCAGGTAACTGCGTATAATTTCCCTGAACTTTTCCAGGGCTTTATCTAACTGCTGGGGGTTGCTGCCGCCTGCCTGAGCGAGCGCTTGCCTTCCGCCGCCTGAGCCGTCAACGAGGAGCGCAACCTCTTTTATGATTTTTGCGGCATCTAATCCCTTTGCGGCGATATCATCCGATAACCCGGCAAGGAGCCATGCCCGCGAACCGCAAACTGCCGCCAGGCAAAAAGCATAGGAAGATAGCCTGGATTTAAGCATATCCGCAATCTGGCGCAGCATATCCATCCCAAGATCATGGTATTTCTGACAGATTATTTTTGTATTACCGAAGGCCTCGGCCCTATCAATCAGCGCGTTTGCGTCATATTTAAAGAGCTCAAGCCGCAAGCGCGAAAGCTCTTTTTCCAGATTAGCTAACCTGGAAAACTTATCTTCAAGCGCCGATATGATCTTATCATCCGTTGTCTTGATTAAATCCGAAATTTCATCTAACCGGCTCTGGCTGCGCCTTAAGGCCTCCCAGGCAAGCGCGCCGGTCAAGGCCTCGATCCTGCGCAGGCCTTTGGCAATTGAAGATTCGGAAACTATCTTGAATAACCCCACCTCGGATGAATTTCTTAAATGAGTACCGCCGCATAATTCCTTAGAAAAATCTCCGATATTGACGATGCGTACCTTAGACTCATATTTATCCCCGAAGAAGGCAAGGGCATTAGATTTCTTTGCCTGTTCTAAAGTTGCCTCTTGCACCTTAACCTCATAACTTCCCAGGATATTTTTTTGCGCTAAATCTTCAATCCTGCGCAAGGTTTCACCGGGAATCTTCTCGGAATGAACAAAATCAAAGCGCAGCCTGTCCGCTTCAACTAAAGAGCCCGCCTGTTTGATATGTTCGCCGAGAATCTCACGCAGGGCCGCCTGCAAAAGATGGCTTGCGCTGTGGGCTCTTGCCACAGCTTGACGCAAATCTGCATTAACAGATCCTGAGACCGTATCTCCTGCCTTAAATTTACCACTCTCAACTTTACCGCAATGCAGGTATACCTTGCCTTCTTTTAGCGTATTGCTAACCATAAAGATGTTTTTGCCTTTTTGAATCTGGCCGCGGTCGCCGACCTGGCCGCCTGATTCCGCGTAAAAAGGCGTCTTATCCAAAATGAGTTGAGCGGATTCACCCGCTGATACATATGCTGCCGGCTTTGCGTCTGCGATGACCATCAAAATTTTCGCATCGTAAACGCGGAGCTTTTGATAACCTAAGAATTTGGTTTTCTTAATCTCTAAGTTCCTCACCTCGCCAACAAAAACGTTTCTTGAAAGCTTGCTTAATTTCTGGGAACGTTCCTGCTGGAGTTTTAAATCCTGCTCAAATTCATCCTGATTAATTTTAAATCCATGTTCTCCGGCCCAGCTTTTGGTAATTTCTAAAGGAATACCATATGTATCGTGCAGCTTAAAGGCGCTATGGCCGCTATCCTGAGCCCTGGATTGGCTATCCTTAAACTCGCTCTCAAGAATACGCGGAGCTTCTTTTAAGGTTGAAATAAAATTCTTTTCTTCCTGTTGGATAATATTTGCGATTTCCGCAATTTTATTTTTTAAGTCAGGATAGGCAAGGTTAAAGGTACCGCTGGCTACCGCGGCCAATTGATGCAAGAAGGGATTCTTAATCCCCAGGATATAGCCATGGAATTCCGCCTTGCGTATAAGCTTGCGCACTACATAGCCTCTTTGCTCGTTTGCGGGGATAACCCCGTCATAAATTGCGAAGACGATTGCCCGGATATGGTCGGCAATGGCATTAATGAGTTGATAGTTCGTAGTTGATAGTTCATATTTGAAGATAGCCTTAATTATGGGTTTAAAGATGTCGATTTCAAAATTACTTTTTACCCCTTGCAATACCGAGGCCATTCTCTCTAAGCCCATTCCGGTATCAATGTTTTTATTCGGCAACGGCTCTAACAGGCCCTGGGCCTTACGGTTAAACTGGGTAAAAACCAGATTCCATATTTCCACAAATCTTCCGCAGGGACAGCCCGGTTTACAGCCCGGCTTCTTACATCCGGCATCCCGGCCATAGTCGAAAAATATCTCTGAGCATGGCCCGCAGGGGCCGTTGGGGCCGCTCTGAATGGCGTTCGCCGGCCAGAAGTTTTCCCCGGGCCCTAACCTTACTATTTTCTCTTCCGGAAAACCAATTTTTTTCTTCCAGATATTATAGGCCTCATCATCTTCTTCATAAACAGAAATCCAAAGGGCCTTAGCAGACAACTTAAGTTGTTCAGAAAGAAATTCCCAAGCCCAGGCAATCGCCTCTTCCTTAAAATAACTTCCGAAAGAGAAATTTCCCAGCATCTCAAAGAAGGTATGGTGGGACGCCGTCACGCCAACTTTATCCAAATCGTCGGTGCGCAAACACCTCTGGCAGGTTGCTGCCGCGCGAAAGTTAGTTACCTGGCCTAAGAATTCATTTTTAAACTGATTCATTCCGGCTGAGGTAAAAAGGAGTGTCGGGTCATCCTGAGGAACCAGCGAACTGGACGGAACAATTTTATGGCCTTTAGAGGCAAAAAAATCCAAATATTTCTGGCGCAGAATATCAGTGTCCATCTGATTTACGCTCTTTGAATACCAGTCATAACTTCGCCTTAAGTTTATTTATCAGCTCAACAACTATGTCGCCTGAGAATCCGCGGCGCAGGAGATAACCGTAGAGCTTAATCCTTGCCTTTTCAGGGAGTTCTTTTTTCCCTCTTGATTTATTAAGATATTTTTGAGCCAACTCCTGCACCACCGCCCTTTCATCTATGCTGCCCTTCTTTTCTTTGATCAGCTGATCAATTATTTCTTTGCTGATTCCTTTTTGCCTTAATTCAATGGCGATGGCCGTAAGGCCGAGCGGCTTGCGCAGGCGGCTATTAACCCAGCGATTAGCAAATTCTAGATCATTAATATAATCTATGCCCTTAAAATAACTGACTGTCTTTGCGATTACCTCTGGAGCGTATTTTTTAAAGTTAAGCTTTTGCTTAATCTCCTGTTCGCTGCGCAGCCTTCCCTTAATCAGGCGCCAGACATAATTCCGGGCTCTGGCTGATTCTTTATCCTGGCTGGCAACATCAGCGTTTTTCCCATCCATAAAAGTCAAACCGAGGCTTTCGTCCCGGCAGGATTACTTGACCGGAGGTTCTTTTAAGACAAAAAATCCGCGCGCCGTGCGCACAAGCACATCGCCGCTAAGCTCCTTAATCGTGTTTTTATAGGTAGATACGCTGTCGATGTAATTCTTATTGATTTCCAAAATTACGTCGCCCTGGATAAGCCCGGCCTCATCAGCTTCGCTCTCCGGCTTTAGCTCAACCACGATTACCCCTTCCTGCTTACTAACTCCAAAACGTTTTGCTAATTCCGGAGTGATTTCCGTAACCCGCAGCCCCCGCCAATAATCAGACGGCTCTTCCTCTAAACCGGATTCATCCAACTCTTCTAAATTTTCAGGCCGCGCGCCAATCTCCGCATTCAGAGTAATCGGCTTCTTATCCCTGATGAGCTCTAACCTGACTTTTCTTCCAGCTTCAATATTACCCACGATTTTAAGCAGGGCATTGACATTATTAATCTCCAGGTTGTCTAATTTCAGGAGCACATCGCCTTCCTTGATCCCGGATTTTTGGGCGGGGCTATCTGCTAAAACTTTAGCCACCAGAACGCCTTTTTTCTCAGGCAGGCCAAAATAATCTGCTAACTTTTCGTCTAAACCTTGCACGGTAACGCCCAGCCATCCATAGACAATCTTTTTGCCTTCAATGAGGTTTGAGACAATGCGCTTGGCTGAATTAATCGGCACGGCAAAACCAATCCCCTGGTAGCCGCCGCTGGTGGAAAATATGGCCACATTGATGCCTACCACTTCTCCTTTTAGATTCACTAACGGCCCGCCGGAGTTACCGGGATTAATCGCGGCATCTGTCTGGATGAGGTCGCCGTAATCCCTGTCGCCGGAAGTTATTCTGCCTAATGAGCGATGCAAGGCGCTCACTACGCCTGAGGTAACGGTCGGCTCCGGGTTATGCAGGGCAAATCCAAAAGGATTGCCGATTGCCACCACCCACTGTCCGATGCTTAGACTATCGGAATCGCCTAACTTAGCCGCGGGAAAATCAGCCCCCTGAATTTTAATCACCGCAAGGTCAGAGCGCTTATCCTTTCCCTTGACCTCGGCCTTAAACTCCCTTGCGTCAGGCAGAGTCACGGTAATCTTATCCGCCTCTCCCACCACATGCTCATTAGTAAGAATATATCCTTGCTTATCAATGAGCACTCCTGAACCTAAACCTGACTGCTTATATTTCCTCTCGGGCAATTCGCCAAAGAAATCCTCAAAGAATTTACGGAAGAAATCATCTTCAAAAGGGCCGCCAAAATTATATCGCCGCATGCGCGGGACGAGCTTCTTTTCTGTTCGTTCGGTGCTGATGGAGACCACCGCCGGCCCCACCGCCCTGGCTACCGCCTCTACGCTATGCTCAAAACTTGCCCCTGAAATATCATACGCTGTATCCAGCGCGCCAATAGGGTGACCCGGAAAATCGAACCTGGCGGCAACCACCAGACCAATAATTATGCCGACACAGATACCGCTGATGATAAAAGTTATTTTTGTTCTTTTGCGCATCTTGGTCAACCTCCTGCTCACAAAACTTTTCATTAATGAAAAGTTTTGTGAGTGCCGAATTAATGTAATTCGGCACTCCTTCTTTATATTATTCCTTCGCCTTTGCCTGCGCTAGCGCTGTCTTACGCACCTTCTCCTCCAATTCATCAAGCAGCTTTGCCTGCGCCTTAAGGTATTGGATAACCTGCTCCCTGCCCTGGCCTAACTTTTCATTATTATAGGCAAACCAGCTGCCGGTTTTTTGTAAGATGCCCATTTCACTTGCTATGTCTAATATACTGCCGGCTCTTGAGATACCTTCGTCAAATAAGATCTCAAATTCCGCCTCGCGAAAAGGAGCGGCAACCTTGTTTTTAACCACCCGCGCCCGGACCCGGCTGCCGATAACTGTCTCCCCGGACTTAATCTGTTCTTTCCTTCTCAAATCCAAGCGCACAGAGGAATAAAATTTCAAAGCCCGTCCGCCCGGAGTGGTTTCGGGATTGCCAAACATAATCCCTATCTTTTCACGCAGCTGATTAATAAAAATAACGCAGGTTTTTGATTTGCTTATTGCCGCGGTAAGTTTTCGCAATGCCTGAGACATCAGGCGGGCCTGTAAACCCATGTGGCTGTCACCCATTTCGCCTTCTATTTCAGCCCTGGGGGTAAGCGCGGCTACTGAGTCAATCACTATTACATCAACGGCATTGGAACGCACCAGGGTTTCGGTAATCTCTAATGCCTGCTCTCCGGTATCCGGCTGGGAAATAAACAGTTCATCAAGATTAAGCCCGACTTTTTTGGCATAAATTGAATCAAAGGCATGTTCCGCATCAATAAATGCGGCAACCCCGCCTGTCTTCTGCACCTGGGCTATTACGCTCAAGGTAAGCGTGGTCTTACCGGATGACTCAGGGCCAAAGACCTCAATCACTCTGCCCCGGGGCAGCCCTCCTACGCCCAAAGCCAGGTCCAGAGATAAAGCCCCGGTAGGAATTGCCGGAATATCTAATTTGATATCGCTGGAGAGTTTCATAATCGCGCCCTTGCCGAATTGCTTCTCAATCTGAGCCAATGCCAATTCCAGCGCTTTTTGCTTTGCGCCCTGCTCCTGTCTAATTTCTGGCTTCGCTTCTGTTTGCGCCTTCTTTTCCTGTGTCATTTTCTATCCCCTCCTTTGAAGTTTCTCTTA
>MHHA01000005.1 GCA_001805845.1 Omnitrophica WOR_2 bacterium RIFCSPLOWO2_12_FULL_46_30 | reverse complement strand
CGATTACAATTCTATCCGGATTCATAAAATCCCGGATGGCCTGGCCTTCCCGCAAGAACTCAGGGTTTGAGGCAACGTCAAATGTGAGCCTTGCTCTCCTGGATTTGGGCAGATTCACCTTTATGGTATGCGTAACCCAAAAACCGGTCTCCACCGGAACCGTGGATTTCTCTACAATCAACTTATAGCCATTCATATTCCGGGCAATGATTTTTGCCACATTCTCCACCCCGGTTAAGTCCGCTTCTCCGTTCTCCAGGGAAGGTGTGCCCACGGCAATGAAAATAATCTCGGAGCTTTCCACCGCCTCTTTTATGTTGGCGGTAAACCTCAGTCGTTTCTCTTTAGCATTATTTCTCACCAAATCCTCAAGCCCCGGCTCGTAGATAGGCATGCGCAGGTTTTTAAGCTGCTTTATTTTGTCAGGGTCATTATCCGCGCAGAGGACGTTATTGCCTAAGTCCGCAAGACAGGCCCCTGTTACTAAACCTACATATCCTGTGCCAATAATGGAAATTTTCATTTCTTAATTAGCGGATTTACCCCCGGGATAGGCTTGAGAACCCGGCTTTGGCTCATGATAGATCTGGCCATAATCAATAGACATTTCAGGAAATGCCTTGAGCCTTAAAGCAAACCAGATGGTTTCTCCTCTTTCCCTGACCACATTATACTTTATATCTAATATCCAGCAATGCAGGTCCTTGGAAAGACTATAATCCTGCTCCTTTAATAGACTATTGCCTTTAAATTGCAATCTTTGATAAACCTTAAATGACCACCCTTTTATTAAGTTAAATAAAATTTCCCCGGTCATCTGGCTGCTTGATTTTCTTTCATAGCGGTAGCCGCCTCCCCAGGAAACATCCTTTCCGGAAGCCTTAAGGTCAAAATTAGCAAAGGTAAAATGGCGCTTCCTCCGGTCAAAGCTTGCATCCGACTCAAACCTCATCCAATCATAGGGCAGCATTTCCAGATCAAAGCTTATGCTATCAGACAATCTTCTCTTACGGCCCTCAATATTAAACGAATAATTAGAGCTGGCTACAAAGCGCAGGAAATCAACTGTTCGCGGCGGTTGAGGGCTGGCGCTTGAGGCAGCCGAACCTTCAATGGCTCTATCCTGACGTTTGGTCTGGAGTTTATTCTCTAAAGAAAAACTGAGCTGGTTGGCTTCGCCAATGGAATCTGTGCCGTCAAATTGGAGCAGCTTTGTTGTGGACACTGTCGGCGGATGGGTATAGCCATAGCTAACCGCCGGACTTATAATATGGCGCAGCTTATTAATCTTTATCCCGAACATCTCAGCCTCAACATCAAAGATACGATAAAACCTGGTGGTTATATCGCTGCCGCTGTCCCAGGCCTCCCTGAAAATGCCCACTTCCCTACCTGCTATCCTGCGAAAATATGTTTCGCGGCTGCCGATAAAAGGATTAAAATCTAGAAACGCTAATTTAAACGGTACGGACAATCTCTTGTAGGCATCTATTCTCTGATTGGCCTCATCGGACTCCCAGTCAGTATCTCCGGGAAGGGTTGCCTTTTTGCGGTTAAAGCTCGCGTAGGAGGCGCTGCTGCTTAAGTAAAGGGGAGTCTGGAAAATCCGGGTATTCGGCCTATCGTATTTTACTTCCGGGAGTTTCTCGGTTTCAGAAAAAATACGATTGGTGCGTTTCTGGGTTAAGATACTGAGAGCCGAAGAATCAGGCAGGTAATGGTTAAAGAGAATATATGATGACGGCTGGGCGCTCTTTTCATATTCACGTAGAAAATAGTCCTTGATAAAGTTTGTATCGCTTATTTTATGATATTCAAGCAGGTAGTAGGTATTTTTATCTACATCCCATTTGTGGCGCCACTGGATGCGATAACGCTGGGTATCCATGGTTGGGCGCAGGACGCGGGGGTATTTATACAGATGTTTTCTTCCTAATACCCTTTCGTTCATATAGTAAGTCTTGAAATAGCCTTTACCGGCAACTTTAGTGTCATAAAAATTATCTATTCCCCAGGCCAGGTCTTTCTTCTCGCGGTAATCAAGATGGATTCTGCCTGCGGAATTATTCAGCAAATCGTATCTCCAGGCGGTTAATATAAATAATCCCCAATCTTTGCTCTTACCGGGAGTAACCTGCACGTGCATACGGTCGTCTTTGAGATTCTGGGTAAATTTGGGCAGATATAATATTGGCGTGTTGGCAACCCGGAAGGTCATTGCCCTGGCAGTAACCTTGTCATCCGGAAATATCGCCATCCGGCGGCTCTGGATGCGGTAATGGGGATGGTCCCTGTCGCAGGTAGTCATATATCCGTTTTTGATTTCAATTTCGTTTTCGGAGACCTTGCGCACAATCTTACCTTTACCGTAATAAGGCTCGTAGGCCGCATCGGCGTCAAAGGCAATACCGGCCTGGCTTTTGAAGTTGTAATCGCAGGAACGGGCCTTGATCAGGCCTTTCTGGTCCTTTAAGATGACGTTTCCTTCGGCGTGGGTGTCATTGGTTAAGGTGTTAACCGTGGCTTTGTCGCAGGTTAAAACCGAATTCCCCTTTTTTATCTCCACATTGCCCTCTATGGTTACCACATTTATATCCCGGGAATATTCTATTTTATCTCCGTTAACGATTATCGGGGACTCGGCGCGCATATCCTTGAGCATAGCGCTTTCCGGCTGATTAGGTTCTTCGCCTTTTTTGGCTTCCCCGGAATCAGCGAGGGCCAGCGAAGGCCAGCTGCTTAAGATAAGCGCCAACAACAAAATATGGGTTTTAAACATACCCCTCTTTTACCAATAAAGCCGCGCCTAAGATCCCGGCATCATTGCCTAATTTTGCCTTAAGGATTTTGACTGTCTTTGCCTGGGGTGACATTGCCCTCGTTTTTATAACCTTTCTTACGGTATCAAGGATGAGCCGGCCGGCATTGGCCACGCCCCCGCCGATGACGATGGCATCAGGATTTAAAAAATTAACTATGCCGGAAAGGCAAATGCCTAAATGCATGGCCGCAGCTTGCCAGACGGCTTTTGCTTGCGCATTACCCTGTCTGGCTAAAAGGGTTAACTTCTCTAAAGAAATATCCTTGCCAAATACGGTAATTGCCTTCTTTAGAATGTATCTGTTGCCGATATAACGTTCTAAGCAGGCAATCCCTCCGCAGTTACACTTTGGGCCGGTTTCATTAAGCGGAATATGCCCGATTTCACCGGCAACTAAGTTTGCTCCGCGGTAGAGCTTTCCTTCAATAACAATCCCTCCTCCCACGCCTGTGCCTAAAGTAAGAGCGACAACGTTCTGCCTCCCTCTCGCCGCTCCAATGCGGGCTTCAGCAAGGCACATAAGATTCGCATCATTATCCACAAAAACAGGAAAACCGGTCTTCTTTTGCATAATCTGTTTTAGCGGCACATTGCGCCAGCCTTTGATGTTGGGAAAGTAATGCACTATGCCCTTCCTTGAATTAATCGGACCAGGCGCCCCGATGCCAACTCCTAATACGTCTTTCTTGGAAACTTTTCTTTTCGCCAGGAGCCGAGAGAGATTTTGGCTTAGGCCGGAGAGCAACTCTTCCCTGGAGGAGAAATCTTTGGTAGGCAAAATCTGCTTCAGGATTATTCTATTTCTATCAAGTAAGCCCAGTTTGATATTCGTTGCGCCCAAATCAACGCCGAGGATATAGCGTTTATCCATAATGGAAGATATTGTAACCTAAATAATCCTTTTTTCAAGCGAAATCTGCCGGAAGGCAGATTTATCTATCCTATTTTACTCCCGCCGCGCAGACCCGGTTACGCCCCTGGGCCTTTGCTCTGTATAGGGCCTTATCCGCCTTATCTATCAAAGCGTTAATCTGCTTTGCGTCATCCGGATATGAGGCTACGCCTATACTTATCGTGCAGGTAAGATTTTCATCAAATGCCTTTATCCTCGCCTCTTGCACTTTTAAACGGATACGCTGGCTAACCGTAAAGGCCTGTTCCTTGCTCGTCTCAGGAAGCATAAGGCAGAATTCCTCGCCGCCGAACCTGGCGCACATATCAATTGAGCGCAGGCTTGCGCTTAAAATGCCGGCGATCCCTTTTAAGACCGCATCGCCGACAATATGTCCATAGGTATCGTTAATATTTTTAAACTTATCCACATCTAAGAGAATGTATGATAAGGCGGAACCGCTTATCTCTGCCCTTGACAATTCTTCTTTGAGTCTTTCAAGAAAATATCTTCGCACATATACGCCGGTCAGGCCGTCGGTAATGGAAAGCTCTTGAATCTCCCGGTAGAGCTGAGAACGTTTCAGGAAAAGTTCAAGCTGTGCGAGTAATGTCGTCATTTTTGCCTTGTTAATCCTGCCGAAATCCCGCAGCATAAAATACAACAATCCCCGGCTGCCCCTTGAGACCTTCATTATGCCGTAACCGTTATCTTTTTTTTCTAAAGGCGGTTTTTCAATAAACGCACAATCGCTTATACAGAAGATTGTTGATACTTTTTCCTTAAAGGCATTAAGCACGTCTGATTCTTCTAACGATTGAGAAAGCTCTCTGGCAATTTCATATAAGGTAACCTCCGTGTCTACCAGCAGGCCAAATTTTATATTATCTTCCTGGGCATACTGGATTCTATTTTCTACGGCGCCTAAGAGCTCCTCTTTTGCGTTAGCTGCCAACGACAGATTATGCAAACTGAAAGCGCAATTCTTTCTAAAGGCAAATAAGATAAAAAAGGCCGCTATAATTTCCGCTAGAATTCCTAATACAAACATACCCTGTTCCTGCCTGTCCTCTTTGCCTCATACAAGGCGCTGTCTGCCTTATCAAGTAAATCATCCGCTCTCCGGGCATCCTGGGGGAAACAGGCGACGCCGATTGAAACGGTGATCGCGGCGGGCTTTCGCCGTATGGTTACGATCTTCTCCTGGATGGCGCTGCGGACATTCTCAGCCTCTAAAAACGCCTGCTGTTTATCAGCCGAGGGCAGGATAACCAGAAACTCCTCTCCGCCCAAACGCCCGACGGCAGCATTTTGTTTTTTAAAATAATCGCTTAAGGCCGCGCTTAAATTTTTTAATACCGCGTCGCCGGCAAGATGGCCATGGCTGTCGTTGTATTTTTTAAAAAAATCTATATCCAGGAGCATTATGGAGAGAGAACCGCCGGGGCGCATGGCGCAACGTTTTAACTCTTGCTCCAATCTTTCAACGATAAAGTTACGGGTATAAAGTCCGGTTAAGCCGTCCTTTATCGCCAGCTCACGGGTGCGCTGATAATATTGGGCATTGTCAATAGCGACGCTGGCGATATCGCTCATCGTGGAAAGCAGCCTGAGGTCTTCCAGATTAAATACCTTCGCATGCGGTGAGTCAAAACGCATAATACCAATCGGCCTGTTCTCGCTTACTAAGCAGGAAGCGATAAGCGAGCCGACCGCCCGCGAGGAAGCTTTTTTAAATTTTTCAAAATCAAAACGGAAATCCGAAGACGTATCTTCAACCAATAAGGCTTGAGTATGTTTTAGGACCCATTGGTCAAAGATATCGCCATGCTTTTCTTTGATTACCGCATCGCCGGAACTGCTTTTAACCCTTGCCAGCGACAAGGTATTGGCGGCGGCATCGCTCAGATAGACAATGCCGGTTGCTTCGCCAAGCCCGAGCATTGCGTACGATTCTTCTATCAACCTATCCAGGGTATCGTCTAAGGACAGATTTTGATTAAGTTTATCAATTAACCCTGCGAGCGCATCGTATCTCTTAAGTTTAAAACGCAAGGCCTTGTTCTTTGACTCTTCAACCAGAAGCTGCTGGTAGGCAATATTGAGCCTGCCTTCTAAATCCTCAAATCCCGCCTTCAGAAGGTATTGCCTTTTATTCTTTTTATAGGTTAAAGAAAGAAAAATGAGGATGGCG
>MHHA01000004.1 GCA_001805845.1 Omnitrophica WOR_2 bacterium RIFCSPLOWO2_12_FULL_46_30 | reverse complement strand
GCATAATGGCATCGGCTATACGCGCATCCATTCCTTTAAACAAATCCTCCCTTGGCGCCTTTCCTAAAACCTCAAACTCTGTGCCGAATTTGGCAATAATGCCGCGATATTCCTGTTCTACTGCCTGTGAACTTTTACCCATTGCCTTTGCCTCGGCAATGATTTCATCTAAGGGAATCAGGTTTTTAAAAGGTATGGCGCTCTCCGGCTTAAAGCCCTCGGGCCTGTCCGCAAGCTGCTCTACCCTATTCATTACCCCGATCGTCAAATGTTTGCCGCATTTTGGGCAGATGCCTTTATGCGCCTTGCTTTCCTCGGGTGAAAGCCGAACCTGGCAGAGCCGATGGCCGTCATAATGGTATTTTCCTTCTTCGGGATAAAACTCTATGGTGTATAAAAATCTTTTTCTGTCTTTCTTTTTTAAGGTATCTGCAATTTCCTTATAGCTTAATTCGCAGTCAAAGACATTTGCCTCCCGGCCGATCTTAGACGGTGAGTGGGAGTCAGAGTTAGAAATCAGGCTGAATCTGTCTAAAGCGCTCAAGCGCCAGTTCATTGCCGGGTCGCTGGAAAGCCCGGTCTCAAGGCAATAAATATTTTTCGTCTGCTCTTCAAAGCAATCCTCAATCCTATCAAAGCCAGACATTGAGCCAAAGAGGCTAAACCAGGGAGTCCAAATATGTCCGGGCGCAAGGATACAATTCTCATCAATATCAAAAATAATCCGGGCTAATTCCGCGGCATCCAGGCCTAAAATCGGACGGCCGTCTGAGGCCAAATTCCCGCAGCGGGATAAGGTCTCATTAATCTTATCCACGGTCTTAAAAGAAGGGGCAAAAATGATATTGTGGATGCGGTAGCCTCTATTATTTTTAGAATAGATACTGCTTATCTCGCTGGATAAGATAAAATTGACGCCTTTATACCCATACAAGCCGTTTCCCTTATCCTCTAATTTGCTCCTTAGCTCCTCCAGCCACAAATGGTGGGTAAAATCTCCCGTGCCGATGAGCTGGATGCCTTTAAGCTTTGCCCATTGGCTTAAGTGTTCCACATCCATATCCTTAGATGTGGCGCGGGAATATTTAGAGTGAATGTGAAAATCGGCGACAAATTCCATCTTCCCTCTCTATCGTGTTATTTCTTCTAATGTCTTGGCAACCTTACCCCAGTGGCTGCCCTGCCAGTAGATGCGCTTACATACCGGGCAGCGCACAAAATCACTCTGGGTCTTAAACACATACTCGGGAACCTGGGTCTTTACTTTCTCTTTTTCAATATTCGCTAACGGCTCATTGCAAATTATACAGCGGGTAAACATCAGGGCCTCATTGGGTTTAAGCGGCAATTCTCTAAGCGCCTGGCGCAATTGTTCAGAAAGATAATTAGAGCTTATATGCAGTTTTCTTATCCCGGGGTGGCGGCCCAGGCGGACGTTGCGGGTTAAAATAATTCTCTCTTCCTGTAATGCCTTTATGATAAGCGTTGATTCTTTGTCCTGCGTAAAATATTCGCTGTCAAAACCCAGAATCCTCAGCCACCTGGCTAAGCGCCCCAATTCCTTGGTTAAGATAAACTTCATTCCCTAAAAGGGATAGGCGATTTTACCGTTAACAATAGTGTATTCAACTACGCCTTTTAATTGCCGGCCTAAAAAGCTTGAATTTTTAGACCTGGAAACTATTTCTTCCTTGCGCACCGTCCACTGCTTATACGGGTCAATAATAGCAATGTCCGCATCGGCGCCTATAGATAAGGTGCCCTTATTTATCTTGAGTATTTTTGCCGGATTTAAAGCCGCTCTCTTAATCAATTCAGAAAAACTCAATATGCCAGTTTCCACCAACTCCGTAATGCTTACTGATAGAAGTGTTTCTAAGCCGATTACTCCGAATTCTGCCCGCTCAAATTCAATCTCTTTTTCATTAATGGTTTGGGGCGCATGGTCTGAGGCAATAGCGTCTATGGTGCCGTCTTTAAGGGCTTGCTTTATAGCGGTAACGTCTTCTTTGGTCCTTAAGGGCGGATTCATCTTCATATTGGTATCGTAATCAAGCAGCGCTTCTTCGCTCAAGGAGAAATAATGTGGGGCGCTGTCGCAGGTGACTTTTACGGCTTTTTTCTTTGCCCGGGCAATTATCTCAACCGACTCTTTACAGCTTAGGTGGGTAATGTGTATTGGCGAGCTGATTCTCTCTGCCAGCGAAACATCCCTTTCTACTCTTTTATATTCGGACTCTCTGGAAATCCCCCGCAGGCCTAAACGGGTGGAGATAAGGCCTGAATTCATTACGCCCTTGTTTGAAAGTTTTCTATCCTCGCAATGACAGATTGCCGGGAGTCTGTGTTCTTTGGCTTCAAGCAGCGCTTTTAAAAGGAGTTCCTCATTATCAACCGCTGCGCCGTCATCGCTTATGGCAACCACCCCTTCATTTTTTAATTTTGCGATGCCGGTTAACTCTTTCCCATACCTGCCTTTGGTAATAGCGCCGCAGATATACACATTCGCATAGCTTGAGTTCTTAATCAACCCTGTAAGCATGCGGATATTTTCCGCAGAATCCATCGCCGGTTCGGTATTTGGCATAACCAGGACGCTTGCCACTCCTCCTTTAAGCGCAGCCAGCGTGCCGCTCTTAATGGTCTCCTTATCCTCTCTGCCCGGCTCTCTTAAATGCACATGCATATCTACGAGCGCAGGCATTACTATTTTGCCGGCAGCCTCAATCGTCTGCTCACCAGGGACATCTATGTCTTTGGCGAGCCGGGTTATGTTGCCATCCTCCGCCAAAATATCCAAAACTTCATCAATATTATTTGCCGGGTCAATCACCCGTCCGCCTTTAATTAAAAGCTTCATCCCTTTGCCTCATTGGCCTGCGCCACCAGAAAGAGCACTGCCATTCTCACTGCAATACCGTTGGTTACCTGTTCTAAAATTACTGAATTCTGCCCGTCAGCAACAACGCTAGCAATCTCAACACCCCGGTTAATCGGCCCGGGATGCATGACAATAATATTCCTTTTTACCCTTTTTAATCTTTCCTCGGTAATGCCATAATTTTTAAAATACTCTAACTGCTCCGGAAAGGCGGTTGGCTCATCGCGCTCAAACTGCATGCGTAAGACATTGACTGCATCTGCGTCCTTTAATGCCTCATCTATATCGCAGGTAACTGCCGCGCCCATCTCGCCTATCCCCGGCGGAATAAGCATTTCCGGGGCGCAAACGGTAACTTTTGCGCCTAACTTGCTCAGGCCCCAGATATTTGAACGACAAACCCGCGAGTGGGCAATATCTCCCACTATTACCACGCGCAAACCTTCAATCCTGCCCAATTTTTCTTTTAAGGTAAAGATATCTAAGAGCGCCTGGGTAGGATGTTCATGCCAGCCGTCCCCGGCGTTAACTACGTTGATGGCGAGGCTGCGCGCAAGCAAAGCCGGCGCGCCGGAACAATTATGCCTGACCACCAGAATATCCGCTTTTAAGGCCTGGATGTTTTTTCCGGTATCAATCAGGGTCTCGCCCTTGCGTACACTGGAAGTTTCCACCGCAATATTAATCACATCCGCGGATAATCTCTTTGCCGCCACCTCAAACGAAACCCTGGTCCTGGTTGAGGGCTCATAAAATAAATTCACCACGGTTTTACCGCGCAGGGCCGGAACCTTTTTTATTTCTCTGGTGGTAACCTCTTTAAAGGACTCGGCGGTCTCTAAAATAAGCTCTATTTCTTCTTTGCTTAAATATTCTAACCCTAATAAGTCCTTTTTCGTCCACAACATATTATCAATATCATCTCTCCACAATCACCACTTCATCTTTACCGTCAACTTCAGCTAAATGCACCTCCACCATTTCGTCCTGGGAGGTGGGAATATTTTTACCCACGTAGTCTGCGCGGATAGGCAGCTCCCGGTGGCCGCGGTCAACTAAAACCGCCAGTTGTATGCTTTTGGGGCGGCCAAAGTCAATCAGTTCGGATAAGGCGCAGCGAATGGTTCTACCGGTGTAGAGCACATCATCAACTAAAATGATATTTTTATCCTGGATATCAAAGTTAATCTCGGTTTTATGCACTACCGGTTGAGCCGCAAGTAAAGTTAAATCGTCACGGTACAGGGTTATATCTAAGATGCCTACCGGGATTTCCTTATTATCTATTTTCTTGATGCATTCAGCTAAGCGCCGGGCAAGGTGCGCTCCGCGGCTGCGAATGCCTACAATTGCCAAATTCTGGCTGCCGCGGTTATGCTCTAATATTTCATGGGCAATACGCATCAAACTGCGGGCGATAGTTTCAACATCCAAGAGCTTGGCTTTTTCTTGCATAAAACAAAAACCCCTGACGCCTTTTTTAAACGTCAGGGGTTGTATGTCTGATAAAGAATTTGGAATCCATTTTTAATTCCTTTCCAGCCTCTCAAGGGCCGGATTTAAAGGTTAGTTTAAGTATACCATTTATTCTTCTTTGGTCAAGGGAAATTATTAGGAGCAGGATTTCATACTTTCGTGGCCGCAAAACCGCGCCATTCATGGCGCGGATGGAGCCTGGCCACTCAAGTATTCCGCTTCAGAAACCATGGGCTTTAGCCTATGGAGCTTCATTCTACGGTTACGCTCTTGGCTAAGTTGCGCGGCTGGTCCACATCGCAGCCTCTTTTTACCGCGATGTGATAGGCAATAAGCTGTAAGGGCAGGACGGTCAAAAGCGGAGAAAAAATCTCCGGGCACCCGGGGATATAAATTACCTCTTTGATCTGCTCTTTAAGCTTCTCATCGCCAAAGCTGGCAATGGCGATGATTTTACCGCGCCTGGCCCGGATCTCCTGAATGTTTGAAACCATTTTCTCGTAGACATGGGAATAGGGGTTGATGCAGACGACTGCCCGGTATTCGTCAATTAAAGCAATCGGGCCGTGTTTCATTTCACCGGCGGCATAGCCTTCGGCCGGGATATAGGAAATCTCTTTTAATTTCAACGCTCCTTCCAGGGCCGAAGGATAATTGATATGCCTGCCCAGATAGAGAAACGAGCCGAGATGGGAATGGCGCTTAGCCAGGGTGGCAATTGCCGCTTGATTTTTTAAAATCTCTTCCTGCGCTTTGGGGATTTTTTTCAACTCGCACAGCAATGAAGCAATTTTTTCCCGGGACAAAACCCCTTTCAATTCAGCCAGATAAAAAGCCAAAAGATAAAAAGCCGCTAACTGGGCAGTATAGGCCTTGGTGGAGGCCACCCCGATTTCCGGGCCGGCATAGGTATAGATAACCCCGTCGGACTCCCGGGTCAGGCTTGAGCCAAGCACATTGCAGATAGAAAGCACTGGCGCCCCGCGCTTCCTGGCTTCCTTAACCCCGGCTAAGGTATCTGCGGTCTCACCTGACTGGCTTACCGCAATCACTAAGGTGTCCTGGCCAATCAAAAGGCCGCGGTATCTAAACTCGCTGGAGACATCTACGTTGACCGGGACTTTACAAATTTCTTCTAAAATATATTTACCGACTAAGCCGGCATGATAAGCAGTTCCGCAGGCAACCACGGAGATATTTTTAATTTTCTTAAAGACCGCCTGCGGAATCTCGAGCTCCTCCAATATAACCTGGGCCTCAGGGCCGATACGCATTTTAAGAATATTTTCAATAATCCCGGGCTGTTCATTAATCTCCTTAAGCATAAAATGCTTATAGCCCTGCATCTCGGCATGGGCAATGTCCCAGGTTATGCGCACAGAGTTTCTACTGATGGGCCTGCCGTTTAAATCGGTAATTTTTAAGCTGTCTTTGGTTAAAACCGCTAATTCATTTTCCTCTAAAAAGACGACCTCTTTGGTAGAATCTAAAACTGCCGGGACATCCGAGGCCAAAAAGTTTTCTCCCTTGCCTACTCCCACAATCAAAGGGCTGCCTAAGCGCGCGCCGATAAGCTTATCCGGTTCTCTGCTGGAAATTACCCCCAGGGCGAAAGAGCCGTCAAGTAATCTCAGGGTTTTTCGCACTGCCTCTTCCAGGGGTATTCTCTTATAAAATTTTTCTATCAGGTGGACGATAACCTCAGTATCGGTCTGACTCTTAAAGCGATGGCCTTCTTTGATCAGGCTGGATTTCAGGGAGGCGTAATTTTCAATTATTCCGTTGTGCACTATCGCGATTCCGCCTTTACAGTCCTGATGCGGATGGGCGTTGGCCTGGGTGGGCGCGCCGTGGGTAGCCCATCTACTGTGGGCGATACCGATGATTCCTGAAAGGGGTTTTTTCTTTAAGCTGCTTTCTAAAACAGCGATTTTACCCGGTGATTTTCGGGTAGAAATTTTGTTTTTTTCGGAATGGATTACGCTTATCCCGCTAGAATCATAGCCGCGGTATTCTAAGCGCTTAAGGCCGCTTAAGAGGATATCCTGGGCAGGCCTATTACCAACATAACCAATTATTCCGCACATATAAGAAATTCAAATATCAAAATGACAAGCCAGCAGGCAGTGGTTTGCCTTCCGAATAGCCAAAGCCACAATGCAAAATTCAAAAATTTTAAAAGCGGAGATGTTGTTGACCACTATAATTTTTAATTTTGATTTGTGATTTTCCTGCCTGCCGTCAGGCAGGGATTTTTGCACTTTGATTTTTGATTTTCATTAGCGACCCCAACGGGATTTGAACCCGTGCCGAGAGCTTGAAAAGCTCTTGTCCTGGACCAGGCTAGACGATGGGGTCTATTTTAAGCAACAATTTCTTAAAGGCCTCGCCGCCTTTATAACTTTTAATTTGCCTTTCTCTAAAGATTGCTTCTTGTTTTGTTGCAGCCTTCTCAGAATAAACTAACTCAAACGGGCCCCTATGTTTAATTGACTTGGATTTACCCCTATTATGATCTTGTAATCTACGCTTTAAATTATTGGTGTAACCTATATAATATCTGGTATCTTTTAAGCTGCGAAGAACATACACACAATACATTCTTTTGAACCCGTGCCGCCCCGCCGTAGGCCACCGCCTCTGGCGGGGCAGGCGGGGTGTCCTGGACCAGGATAGACGATGGGGTCAACAATCTCTTAACAACGGCGCAGAACCGTCTGTTAACCTACGAGGTTAACGGGGTTTTTATTCTGTTTCTTCTGCGATTACCGGGGCAACGCAGGAAACCCGGTCTTTATCTTCTAATTTAATCAGGCGCACCCCCTGGGAGGCCCTCCCGGTGGCGCGGATATCTTTTATTGCACAACGTAAGAACATTCCGTTCTGGGTAATCACCATCAGCTCGTCTTCATCGCTTACGGTCTTAATGGCCACGGCAAGGCCGTTTTTACCGGTAACCTTGATATTTATAATACCTTTACCCCCGCGGCGGGTCAGGCGGTATTCCTTAAACAGGGTGCGCTTGGCAAAACCCAATTCGGTAACCGTAAGGATAGCGGCTTCTTTCTGGGCAATAATCATCGCGATAACTTCATCTTTTTTGGCTAACTTTATCCCCCGCACGCCTTTAGCGCCCCGGCCCATATCCCGCACCTCGGCCTCGGGGAATCGCACCGCCTTACCTTCCCGGGTGCCGATCAAAAGCTCCTGCTTGCCGTCAGTCATCTCTACGCCGATAAGCTCATCATCCTTTTCAAGGGTTATGCCGATAATCCCGCCCTTCCTGGGATTGCTATAGGCGTCTAAACAGGTCTTCTTAATCAGGCCCAGTGAAGTCGCCATCACTAAGTATTTCTCCGCGGAAAACTCCTTAACCGGGATAGTAGCGGCGATCTTCTCCTCCGACTTTACCTGCAGGAGATTAACGATGGCCTTGCCTTTAGAGGTGCGGCTGCCTTGAGGAATCTCATAAACCTTCAGCCAGTACACCTGGCCTTTATCGGTAAAAATCAAAAGGTAATCTTTGGTGGAAGCCACAAAGAGATGCTCAATAAAATCTTCCTCCTTTACCTCGGCGCCCGTAGCCCCGGTTCCCCCGCGCTTTTGCTTGCGGTAGGCGGCAACCGGCAGGCGCTTGATGTATCCGCCGTGGCTGATGGTAACCACAACGTCTTCTTCAGCAATTAAATCTTCTATTTCAAATTCCTCAACCTCGCCGACAATCTCGGTTCGCCGGTTATCGGAATATTTTTTCTTTAACTCCCCGAGTTCATCCTTAATAATTCCTTCAATTTTTTTCTCGGAAGTAAGAATAGACTTGCAGAGCTCAATTTTTTTCAGAAGCTCTGCGTATTCGGCATCAATTTTATCCCGCTCAAGGGCAGTCAGCCGCTGCAGCTGCATTTCCAATATTGCCTGGGCCTGGATCTCGGAAAACTCAAACTCTCTTATCAGGTTTTCTTTGGCCGCCTCCACGCTTTTGGAGGTCTTAATCACCTTGATTATCCGGTCTATAAACTTTAAGGCGATCTTCAGGCCTTCTAAGATATGCGCCCTTTTTAGGGCCCTATCTAATTCAAACTGGGTGCGCCTGCGGATAATGGTTTTACGATGGTCAATATAGCTGTCTAATATCTGGCGCAGGTTCAAAACCTTAGGCCGGTTATCCAACAGGGCCAGCATAATAATTCCGAAGGTGGTCTCTAATTGGGTATGCTTAAAAAGCTGATTTAAGACAACCTGGGGCTGCACATCCCGCTTGAGCTCAACCACAATGCGCATACCTTCTCTGTCTGACTCATCGCGGATATCGGAAATCCCCTCAATCTTTTTCTCCTCAACTAAGCCGGCTATTGCCCCAATAAGGCCGGACTTTTGTACCTGATAGGGTATCTCGGTAACCACAATCAGATCCTTGCCGCTTTTTTGGCGCTCAACCGTGGCCCTGGCCCGCACCGTGAGCTTGCCGCGTCCGGTATTATAGGCGTCTTTGATGCCGCCCCGGCCGCAGATTATCCCGCCGGTGGGAAAGTCCGGGCCCTTGACATAACGCATCAGGTCTTTACTCTCTGCCTCTGGATGCTCCAGAAGATAAATTACCGCATCAGCCACTTCGCCTAAATTATGCGGCGGGATATTGGTAGCCATACCCACGGCGATGCCGCTTGAGCCGTTGACCAAAAGGTTGGGAAGCTTGGCCGGCAGCAAAAGTGGCTCCTGCAGGGATGTATCAAAGTTTGGCCCGAAGTTGACTGTATCCTTATCAATATCTTCCAGCATCTCCCCGGCAATGGTGGAAAGCCGGGCCTCGGTATATCTCATCGCGGCCGCATTGTCCCCGTCGATTGATCCAAAATTTCCTTGACCGTCTACCAGCGGATAACGCAGCGAAAAATCCTGGGCCATTCTTACTAACGTATCATAAATGGCTACGTCGCCGTGAGGATGGAAACGCCCCATGCAATCTCCGACTACACGCGCGCATTTTTTGTAAGGCTTGCCGTACTCTAAATTTAACTCTTTCATCGTGTAGAGCACCCGGCGATGCACCGGCTTAAGCCCGTCCCGAACATCAGGCAGGGCCCTGCCCACAATCACGCTCATCGCGTAGTTAAGGTAAGAATCCTTAACCTCATCCTCAATATAAACCGGAACTATCTTTTCGTTACGGGTATACATTTTACTTCTGTGTAATGTTATATGCGTAATGTGTAACGAAAGGTGTATTGGCTTATTGTGTAATGGAAAATCCTGTTTTTCCTTTACACAATCTTTTGCCTTACACCCGCCTTACACATTACACTTTACACGTTACACAATCTTATACATCCAGGTTTTTCACCTGATGGGCGTAGTTTTCAATAAATTCCCGGCGCGGCTCAACCGCATCACCCATCAAAACCGTAAACATTTTATCCGTTTCTACCGCATCTTCTAAGGTTACCTTTAAGAGGGTGCGCTTCTGAGGGTCCATAGTGGTTTCCCAGAGCTGCCCAGGGTTCATTTCGCCCAGGCCTTTATAGCGCTGGATATGCATACCCTTGGCGGCCTGTTGCTTGATAAAGGTAAGCACATCCTTCAAAAAGAAAAAATCCTTTTGGGCCTTTTCGGCATCGCTAATCCGATAGAGCGGTTTAAATTTCTGCTCTTTTTCTTTATCTTTATAAGAAACATCCTGTTTCTGGATAGCCTCTTGAGCATAAGAAGAAGGCTCTATCCCTAATTTCTCGAGCTTTGCTGCCAGCGCTTCAATATCCTTGGCTTCAAAAAGCTCTAAGACATCCAAGCCATTTTCTTTCTCTTCTTGGGTCCGTTTGGCTAATTCTTGGTCTGAATAGATAAATTGGTCTATTCCATCCACTTTTACCCTATAAATAGGCATTTTTTTGGTCTTTGGATGCCTAAAATTGAGATATTTTATAAAATTTACTCCCCTTTTCTCTAAAATCCTGCCTGTCTTCTCTAATTCCACTAATAGCCCTAAAAGCTCTTTGAATTGCTGGCCGCTAAAGGCCTGCTTATCTTTGAGCCGGATAAAGCTATTGCCTTCTTGGCCCAAATCCAGAACCGTCTCATCCATCTGGACTTCGGTCTGGATATATTCTTCGCGCTGGCCCCTCTTTATCTTATACAGCGGCGGCTGGGCAATATACACATAGCCATCCTCAACTAACTTGGGCATCTGACGGTACAGAAGGGTTAATAAAAGGGTGCGGATATGGGAACCGTCCGTATTATGACAGACCATGGCGCCTTCTCCGGCTACAAAGTTTTGATTTTTGGCTACCGAAAGGTCGTAGACATATTTATACCTATCCGCGGCATCCTCTACTTTTTGCGCTGAGATAACCTTTAGGCCTACGCAATCCTGGCTAATCTGAACAAATGGCTTGCCCCAATGACCCTGCTTACGCGGACGGCATATCCAGCCGGTTAATTTTTCGGCGTCCTTGTGATTCTGCCAGATATCTTGAATAGCCAATAGCTGTTCTTTACTAGACACATACACATCTATCTTCTGGTAATTTGATTTAAAAATCTTTCCCTTGCGTAGATGCGGCTTTGACCACTGTCGGCTCATTGAAGGAAAAATGCCCATTTGGCGAAAGATATAGACGAGGCCTTGAGCCAAGTCTGACGATACAGTACAATAGCCCAGCACCCGGCGTAGCCCTCCGCCAGCTCTACTTTTTGTTTTCTGCACTACAATATAACCATCGCTTTCTATCAACCCGCGCAAAAGCGCCCTCCGAACAGACTCTTTAACATTGAAAAACTCAAGCGGGATAAATTTCTCGTGCGCCTTTTTGCCTAAGAGCCCAAAATATTCCAATAATAATTTAAAACTCATTGAGTGAAAGTGAATGTTTATGTTGGTGTCGTTGCGTCGATCAATTACTGGATTAGCTCCAAATAGTTCCTTAATTACCGCGGTTAAATTGTTGAGGTATTTTGTCACCTTGCCTTTACCCAAAGAAAGGATAAATCTATTTGGGCTTCCGGCAATAAAACTAGCGCGGCCATCCCCTAAATACCAACCTAATAAATAAGCTAATTTTTCATCAAGCTCAAAGCGAGCTTTAATTTCCCGGGTGTGATTGTCTAAGAAGAACTTAATTCCGTTGTCTGCACCTTCTCCCCGCCAGCACTTTATGGGAAGATATACATAACAGTCTTCGACGCTTAAATCCCGGCCTATGGCATGTAAATAGGGCTTTAGCTTGCCATATTGCGGCATTACGTTATCCTGTTTGGTTTCCCATTGCTGAATCACTGTTTTATAAACACCCGCCAATTTAGCAGCTTTGTATCGGGACAAACCCAAAGATTCCCTCCTATCCTGTAATTTTATCCAGGCCTCTAAACTTAAATCGATATGAGTCTCTTCCGGCAGACTGTTAAGAAAATCTTTTTTTAGGCGCACGAAAATATTTTTGCGCGCGGTATTTTTAGCCAATACCTCTTTTAGGTCAATATGTATGGTTCGTTCTTCGCGGGGCAGACGTAAGGGAAAGATTAGGATATCCCCCGGCTTGATTTTACTGCCTTCCCGCAAAACGCTTTCGCCTTCTTTCCAAATATAAACACTATGACAGGAGGTTATCTCTAGTTCATATCCATTTTGGGTCCGGATTTTATAAATCTCTGTTCGCAGCGGATGCTTAATTATCTCGCAAATATCCTGCCATTCTAACCTATGCGTATCTGTGTCCAGGCTTAACGCTTGATAACGTTGAGGATGGCAGCAAGATTCTACAAAGTCTCCTATCTTAGTAATCAGCAGCTTCTGCGCCTCTTTGTCGTAAAGCATAATGGGCTGAGAAGCGGTAAGGCTATCGGCATCGGCCATAAGCACCACTTTATGATAACGTAGTTTTGTAATATCAAACTCCTCGCCTACGCCGGTACCCAGGGCGGTAATAATGGTGCGGATTTCTTCGTTAGAAAGAATTTTGTCTAAACGCGCCTTTTCCACATTCAATATTTTTCCCTTTATCGGTAGTATGGCCTGGAAATGTCTATCGCGGCCCTGGCGGGCGCTTCCGCCTGCGCTATCGCCTTCCACAATATACAATTCGCATAACGCGGGGTCTCTTTCCGAACAGTCGGCTAATTTTCCCGGCAGGCCCCCGGACTC
>MHHA01000003.1 GCA_001805845.1 Omnitrophica WOR_2 bacterium RIFCSPLOWO2_12_FULL_46_30 | reverse complement strand
GAAATTGCCCTGAACGACATGCCTAATAAGTATAATTCTTCTATCTTTGAGGCCAGTTTTTGATATAATGGGACTCGTTGAAGTAGTTGAATTATGATTTTAGCTTGAACTTCGGATGCGGTGCGAATTGGTTGCAGACGGGTCCGCCAATTGGGATGACCCTGCGGGATGGGCCAAGATAAAAGGAGGATATGTTGGCAAGAGATAATTATTCATATAAAAAATATCAGAAAGAATTGGCGAAGAAAAAGAGAAACGATGAAAAGAAACAAAGAAAATTAGATAAAAAAAACATGCAGGCCGCTTCTGCGGCGGATTCGGGAGGGGCTTTGAATGAGGATGTTGCAGTGGTATAAAGAAATACTTGAAATTCCTTTATGAAAGGCCTATAATGATTAATCTAGGGATTAAAATATTTACCCAAACTAAAAAGAGGAGGTAGTATGGCATATCAACAAGGTGGCGGCGGTGGATACGGCGGAGCTCCGCGAGAGATGCACAAGGCGATTTGCGCAGAATGTAAGAAAGAATGCGAAGTCCCTTTTAAGCCCAGAGATGACCGTCCGATATACTGCAGGGATTGTTTTTCAAAGCGCAAGAACCAGGGCCGTTAAAAGAAGAGATTTCGTCAGCCATTTTCTTCTAACAGATCCACAAAGGCGGCGTTTTTAAAACCTTCGTTAGTCAAATTCTGACTGGCGAAGGTTTATTTGTTTTCAGAAGGTCATCGCGCGACAAGCGATTTTCCTACGATATGGCAAAAAATAACTCTCTAGACACGGATAAGCAGATTCTTGTGGTTGAGGCCTCTGCCGGCTCAGGCAAAACCTATTGCCTCGCCCGGCGTTACCTGAAGCTTCTCCTGAATGCTTCGGCCCGGCAGGAAGAGGAAACGCTGCGCTCGATCCTGGCGATTACCTTTATGAATAAGGCAGCGGTAGAGATGAAGGAGCGTATTCTGGAGCTGCTGAAGCGGCTTGCCCTTGACGCCTTTAAAGAGGAATCAGACAAGAAAGAATTACTTGCCTATATTGGCCTTAGTGAATCGGCCTGCCGCGACGCATCCTTGCGCGCTATGCGGGAGATTATCCGGCGCTATGATTATTTCCAGGTGCAGACCATTGACAGCTTTATCAACGCTTTGCTTCTGGGCTGCGCCTTCCGCTTAGGCCTCTCGGCGAATTTCAATATCCGCAAAGATTACAATAAATATATCTCCTCAAGCCTGGACATGCTTCTGGATTTAGCCGCCCAGGAAAAAGAAGTAAAAAAGCTGTTTCTTGATTTTGTATGGCATTACTTAAGCATTGAGAACCGCGGCGGCTGGCTGGCTAAAAATGATATCCTTTCCGTGGCGAAGTCGCTTTTTTCCGAATTTAACCGCTATGGCGTGCCGTTTTATATTCATCCTGAAGGCGATGAAGAGATTGTCGCTAAAAAGAAGGAGGTCTACCGAAGAATAGTTAAAATAGGCAAAGAAATTGACCGCGCTGGCGTAGATAAGAGATTTATCAAGGGAGTTAAAGATTTTTCCGGACAGAATGACGCTAATTTTCAATTAGAGAGGTTAAAATCAGCGAGCTGGCAGAAAGAAGAAATCCCCTGCAACAAGGGCGCATCGGTTCCGGGCGGGCTTAATCAGGGCTGGAATAAGCTGCGCGTAGAAATCCGGGAACTTTGCGAGACGGAGGCCTACTCCATGTTTAATCCGTATATACAGATTTTTAATAAGGTCTTCGGATTCTTCCTCCTGCAAAGCCAGAAAGAAGACGTCCTTTTCCTTGAAGAGCTGAATTCGCGCGCCCGCCAGCTCTTTGGCAAAGGCACGATTTCTGTGCCGGAGATTTATTACCGCATCGGCAGCCGCTTCCGCCATTTCTTAATTGATGAATTTCAGGATACCAGCGTCCTGCAGTGGAATAATATCTTTATTCTGGCAGAAGAGGCGCTCTCCGGCGGAGGCACGTTTTTTTACGTCGGTGACAAGAAGCAGGCGATTTACCGTTTCCGCGGCGGAGAAGCAGAGTTATTTGACGGAGTGAGGAAGGAATTAGGGCAGTTCGGCCAGAAAGAGGAGGTGCTTGGCCGTAATTACCGCTCATCCAGAGAAATCGTTGAATTTAATAACCGGGTTTTTTCCCCTCTAAACCTGAAGCGTTTTATCAACAGCTATAACGCGCAAAAGCAGGCAAAGGCAGCGCACGAGGCAATTTTTAAGTTTTTCCCTGCTTTTGAGCAGGAATTGCTGCAGGTTTTCGCGCACTCCGAACAGGAGCCCCGGCCGGATAAGCCCGCAGGATATGTCGCGCTTGAGCGTTTTGATATTTTATCTAGCGAAGAAGGGTCTGATATTGTCAGGGAGAAATTGCTAGGGTTAATTAATGACCTGCGCAGCCGCTGTTTTGATTTTAAGGATATTGCCGTACTCTCCCGCAGCGGCGACAGGGTTGAGGAAATATCCGGCTGGCTGCTTGAAGAGGGGATTCCGGTAGAATCAGAAAAAACCCTGAATATCAGGGAGAATGGCCTGATTAAGGAAGTCATTTCCTTCCTGAAATTCCTTGATTCCCCCATTGATGACCTTGCCTTTGCCTCCTTTATCCTCGGCGAAATATTCTGCGCCGCTTGCGGCCTGGCCAAAGAAAAAATTGAGGATTTTATTTTTAGAAACAGGATGCAAAAGGAAAAGCAAGACGCTTACGCGGCCTATCTTTACCGCGCCTTTCAGAAGGAGTTTCCGTTAGAATGGCGGCAGTATATTGAGAAATTCTTTAAGAACGCCGGCTTCCTGCCTTTATACGAGATGCTGGTGACCATTTATGCGGATTTCGCGCTGCTGGAAAGATTCCCCGGAAACCAGAGTTTCTTTATGTCTTTTCTTGAGCTGGTTATGGAAAAAGAGGATGAGCATAACGGCATAAAGGCATTCCTTGAATATTTTAAGGATGCTCCTAATGAAGAGCTTTATGTGAAATTCCCGGCTGCCGATGCGGTCAAGGTAATGACTGTGCATAAGGCAAAAGGCCTGGAATTCCCTGTGGTGGTCATTCCGTTTCTTAAAATAAGCCCTAGGGCAGAATCAACCTCGGATAACCGCGGCACCTCCTATACTGTTGACCTTGACCGCAAAGAAAACACCCTGCGGCTTTTGCGCTTAAAAGAAGATTACCGCAGGTTCTCCGAAAAAATCCGCCTCCGCTATAACCAGGAATATTTCCGCAGTTTTCTTGATGAGTTAAACAATATCTACGTTTCCTTTACCCGCGCTCAACAAGAACTCTATATTTTTATGCCCAGGACCCCGGGCCCAAACGGCCCCGCAGAACTTTTAATCCCGTGGCTTGGGCTATCGCCCCGCCTATCACGCCTACGGCGGATTCCGCTTTTGGCGGAACGGCGGGGTGGCCAGGCCGATTTTGTAGAGTTAGGCAGGAAGGGCAAGCGGCAAAAGAAAGAAGAGGGGCAGGAGAAACTGCATACTTTAAGCCCCGGCGCTTACCGCGACTGGATAGCTTTGCTTAAGGATGAATTCAAAGATTACCGCCAGCTAAAATTCCATAAGCAGATTAAGAGAGGCGAAGTTATGCATTATATACTCTCGCTTCTGGGTAATCTTTCCGGAAAGGATGTGCATGTTGAGTTAAGCAAGAGTTTGGTTTTGGCGCAATCGCGCTTTCCGGAATTTGAAGATTTTAAAGGGCTGGAGCATAAGATTAAAACGCTCTTAGAAGACCCCCGCTTTAAGGAATTATTTTTCTGCCAGGCAGGCAGGGTCTGGACGGAGAAGGAAGTGGTTAACCGTTTCGGAGAGAGCAGGCGCATTGACCGGTTGATTTTAAAAGATGACCAGGCGCTAATTATTGACTTTAAGAGCGGCTCTGAAGAAGAGGCTCAGCTAAAACAGCTCAAAGAATATATTGAACTTATCAAGGCAATCTATCCGGCTAAAAAGGTAAGAGGTTATCTTTTATATATAGATGAACTGATGATTAAAGAGAGCAAATGATGGAGCGGATTATTTCCATTGACTTAAATGATGATTTTATCCGCAGGCTTACGGATATTCTAGAGGAAGATTTCCTCCGGAGGAATATTCCTTTAGAAAAAGTTGCCATAGTATTTGGCGGGAGAAGGCCGGCATTATTTTTAAAGAGAGAGCTCAGCCGCCGGCTTAACGGCGCCTATTTTCCTCCCGTATTCTTCTCAATGGATGAGTTTATAAAGGAGGTGGCCTGGCGCAAGCGCCCGGCTAAAATGCTCAGCAGTATGGATTCATCCTTCCGTATTTACGAATTGGCAAGGTCCGCGCATCCGGGCCTCCTTGGCGGCTCAAGAGACAGCTTTGCCGCGTTTCTGCCCTGGGCAGAGGAGATAAACGGCTTTATTGAGCAGCTGGACCTGGAGGAGATTGATGATGATAAACTGCGCCAGGTCCAGGAGAGCGCAAAAATAGGTTTTGATACCTTAAAAGAGGTAAACTTCCTTTTGAAAGATATTATCCAGCTGCGCAAAGAGTTTCACGCGTCTTTAAAAAAAGAAGGCGCGCTTACCCGGGGCATGCTCTATATGAGCGCTGCCGGATGCGCAAAAGATGTTGATTTTGTTGATTTTGAGGCGATTATCTTCTGCGGTTTCTTCTATCTGCATAAAACCGAGCAGAAATTAGTTAAAGAGCTCTTGGTGCGCGGCAAGGCAAGGCTTATCTTTCAGGGGGATGAAAGCGAGTGGGAGGTCTTAAAGGATTTGTCCGGGGTTTTCTCAGAGCCCATAAAAACCAATAGCCGCAGCCATAAGCCAGAGGGCGATGGTGCGGCTTCCGATAGCCGCAGCCATAAGCAAAGCCACAAGCCAGCAGGCGGTGGTTTGCCTTCCGATAGGCAAAGCCAAAAGAAAGAGCCGCGGATAAATTTTTACCGCGGGTTTGACCTGCATTCACAGGTGGGCATCTTAAGGGAAAAGCTTAAAGAGCTCAAGAATCCCGAAGAAACGGTTATTCTCCTGGCTAATCCCGATGCCTTAGCGCCGCTACTTTCGGAGATTTCCTCCCTGGATTATGATTTTAATGTTTCTATCGGCTATCCGCTCAAAAGAAGCGCGGTTTATTCGCTTTTTCAGAATCTCTTTTCCGCCCAGCTTTCGCGTAAAGGCAACGCTTATTATAGCCGTGATTATCTGAAGGCCTTAAGCCATCCGTTTTTAAAGAACTTAAACATTACCAGCGCCAATGTCAGCAGGGTGGCGGTGCATAAGGCAGAAGAGGCCTTAACCGGCGCTATTGAAAATGAGCTTGCCGGAGAAATTTTTATCCGTTTGGATAAAGTCGCCGGCCTGCGCCTTTTGCTTGAGGAGGCGCAAGATACCCTTAAACATATGGATATAAAAGTAAGCCTTGACGATATTGCCATGACCTTTAGAGAGCTTAATCATCTGGCTTTTGGCGTCTGGGAAGATATCGGTAATTTTTATGAATTCTCTGTTGCGGCAGAAAAGGTTATTCTGGCGCTGCTTGAGAAAAGCCCCCTTGAAAAATACGCGCCGAACTTAAAAGTTGCCCAGAAGATTCTAGAACTGATTGAGGAACTGCGCAGCAGCAAATTCTGCCGGGAGAAATTTTCCAAAGAAGAGATGTTTAGGATTTTTACCAAGCGGCTTGAGCGCGAGATGGTCTCTTTTTCCGGCTCTCCCTTAAAAGGCCTGCAGGTCCTGGGGCTCCTGGAAACCCGCTCGCTTACTTTTAAGAATGTGCTCGTGATGGATCTCAATGAGTCTATTCTGCCGAAACTGCGAATTTATGAGCCGCTGATTCCGCGCGATGTGATGGTTTCTTTAGGTATTGAGCGCTTGGAGAAAGAGGAGGAGATCCAGCGCTACCAGTTCACCCGCCTGCTGTGCGCGGCAGAAAACGTGCATCTTATATACCGTGAAGACCGGGAAACTATCCGCAGCAGGTTCTTAGAGGACCTTATCTGGAAAGAGGAGCAGAAGCAGGGTGAGGTCGGGGTGGTTAAAATCCCGCTTTACAGTTTTAACCTCAAGGTGCTTCCTAAGAAAGCCATTGCTAAAAAGACGAATGATATGATCGAATCCCTTAAGAAACGAGTATTTTCTGCATCAAGCGTGAATATGTATGTTTCCTGTCCGCTTGCGTTTTATTTCCGTTACTGCCTGGGGCTTTCGGAAAAAGAGGATTTGTTTGACGATCCTGAAGCCGCGGACGTCGGGACCTTTGTGCATGAACTGCTTGAAAAAACCTACGCAGGGTTCCTGAATAAAAAACCCGTAATCAATGAAAGATTTGAGAAATTATTTTTTGCTGAATTCGGGAAGCTTTTCAAAAAAGAATTCAGCCGCAAGATGAGGGCAGATTCATTTATTCTGGAAAATATCCTCCGCCAGCGGATGAAGAAATTCCTGGAGAATGAAAAAGAGCGCAATGATATAGATGCCCTGCTTATGCTGGAGAATAGGATCCCCTGGAAGATAAAAACCAAATCCGGCACATTTGATTTTATTGCCGGGGTTGACCGGGTGGACAGGCTTTCCGGCGGCTCGCTTCTGGTAATTGATTATAAAACCGGCAGCGCGGAAATGCCTAATGTGAATCTGGATGAACTGCAATTTTGCCGCAAAGCCATCAAACATGCCGTTAAGTCATTCCAGCTGCCTGTTTATCTCTGGGCCTGCAGGGAACATTTCAAGGCGCAGGATGTCCGCGCCGCGCTTTATTTCCTGCGCGCCTGCGAGATAAAAGAATATCTGCAGAAATCTACCCCCCAGAAGAAGGAAGAGAATCTGGATGCCTGCCATAAAGCCCTTGCTTTCATACTTGATGAGCTCGTCAATCCGGAGGTGGATTTCCTGGCAGATGAGGATGCCGAACACAAATGCGCTTACTGCCCGTATTCTTCTTTATGCAGATAGAATTTGGTTTTCTCCCCACCAATCCTCCAGGAGGAGTTTGTTTTGCGAGAGGAAATACTTGACAGAGTCATATTTTTGTGGTTTACTTTATAACAGAGTTTACAACGTTGTAAACTCTGTTATAATTAAGGAAAATAATCATGTATATCCCTGAAAAGAAGCTTATTACGCAAGTGGAAAAAGAATTTAGAAGTCGTATTCCATTTTTGAGCCGCTGGAAAATTGAGTATGAAAAAAAAGTCAACGGTTTGAAGGCGGATATGGTGATAACAGCCCGCTATAAGGAAGAAATCTACTATTTTTGTGTTGAGATTAAAAGGGTGGGATACCCTCAATATGTCAGGGAAGCTGTTTACTCTCTTCAGGAATTGGTAAAGCATAATCCGGCGTATTATCCGGTCGTCGTCGTTCCTTTAATAAGCGGACAGGGAATAAGAATATGCAATGAGCGTAATACCGGCTATATGGATTTGACAGGCAATATGAAAATCGCCGTTGGCGGGATATACGTTGAGAAGGAAGGGAAACCTGATTATGGGCGGGAATATTCCCGGCCGGAACAATCTATTTTCTCGCCGAAATCCTCAAGGATCAGCCTCTGTTTCCTGCATGAACCGCAGAGAGAATTTACCCGCAAGGACATTATGGAAAAAAGCGGATTGAGCAAAGGGATGGTTTCCCGTATCGTAAAACTGATGACTAAAACCGGCTATATCCTAGAGAAAGCTAATAAGCTAAAGTTGTCTAATTTTAACGATTTACTGTCGGCCTGGGCCGAGTCAATAATTAATCGCCGGGATATCCGCCGGTCTTACTATGTGTGGGCGCAGAGTCCGCGGCAGTTGATGCGAACGGTTGCGGAATCTTTCTCCGTCGCGGGGATACGATATGCTTTTACGCAGGAAGCGGGCGCTTCTTTAGTCGCTCCTTTTTCAACGTTTGATATCATAACCGCATATATTGATTCGCTGAATAAGTTTCCGGCTGCTGAATTATCGGCGACCGAAACTTCTAAGGGATTTAACCTGGTCCTGATTGAGCCTTACGATGAAGTAGTTTTAACTTCTGCAAGAAGTGTCCTGGGAATGCAGGTTGTGGATAATTTACAGCTTTACGCGGATCTTAAGAAAAATGTTTTAAGGGGAGATAAACAAGCGGAACACATTAGGGATATTATCGGGAAGGAACTGGAATGAGAAGCGGAGAATTTGATGAGTATTCCGCTACCCATCTCGAAAGGCTGAAATATATATTAGCTGATATCTATTCAGGTTTAGGCAGGATATCGGATGATCTTTACCTTGTAGGAGGATTAGTCGCCGACTTGTTAGTCAGGAATAAACTGGTTTATTTGAAGGAGTATCTGGGAACCCTGGATATAGATTTAGCGCTGAAGTTTGCCGTTCGCGGCAAAAGCAAACTCAGCGGATTCTACAGGAAACTGCGTGAAATCGGATTTGAGAAACAGAAGACAGCGGATGGTTCTGACATAATGAGTCATAGTTTCATTAAATATGAAGGCGGATATAAGCCTGTTGTCCTCGACTTGTTAATAGACGATAAGTTCAAACCGAAAGCGGATAAACTAAAAGAGATAGCTCCTGGAGTGGAAGCA
Organism: Omnitrophica WOR_2 bacterium RIFCSPLOWO2_12_FULL_46_30; assembly: GCA_001805845.1. Lineage (GTDB taxonomy): Bacteria > Omnitrophota > Gorgyraeia > Gygaellales > UBA12090 > 2-02-FULL-45-21. The sequence goes on along the minus strand of MHHA01000003.1, from coordinate 1,431 downwards.
GTTAAATTCAGGGGGGTATGCCTGGTCTTCAAGGATTTTCTGGTCCGGCAAATTAAAAGAAGAGACGAGCATCCTTTAGAGATAAAGATAGCGAATATAATTCCATTTTTAACGCTTAAATTATTCGCTTATGCGAACCGGGTTTCCCGGCTTAACAAAGACGCCTTTGATATATGGTACGTGATAGTCAACTATAAGGAAGGGCCGGATTCGGTAAGAGAAGAACTTATAAAATATAAAGACAATGCCGATGTAAAAGAGGCTTTAAAAGTGATTCCCGCATTGTTTGGAGAGGAAACATCCGAGGGTGTCAGAGATGTCGGTAATATATTAGTCCGACGTTATGGCCTGGATATTAATTTCGCAAGGAGAGAAGTCCTTGCGCCTTTTCAGAAATTAGATTTGCGGTAATCCATTTTTGGAGTAAATTCGATGGCGTTTCGGATAGTTTTTCAGCTGACGTTTAAGGCTTTTAGCGATTTCGTTGTCGGACCTACATAACAAGTCTAATTCTTATACTTTTGGGGTTAATTTCTGGTATAATGGGGTCTGTTGCATAGGCAACGGAAATAGTTATCGGCTGTAAATCCACCATTTTCATCGAAATAAAATATTAGGATGATCTGGAGAGGTGGCTGAGTGGCTGAAAGCGCGCGCTTGGAGAGCGCGTGACCGCAAGGTTCCAGGGTTCGAATCCCTGCCTCTCCGATTCAAAGAAAGGTGCCAGCATTAAATATACGCACGCCTTATTCCTTAATCCCTATATTGAAAGCAGCGCCACAAGCACGATGCTGCTTTTTCCGCCTGTCGGGCTTGAATATGTAGCTACGAGCGCCAGAGGCCTCGTTGACAAAATTACTCTCTTAGATTTGCGATATGAAGAGGAGCTATCCGATATAGATAAACTCCTCGCCTTTATCTCGGGATCAATTGATATTATCTGTGTCGGCATTGGCTGGGATAGGCAGTTTGAGGAGGTTTGCCAGCTGCTTAACCGTATGCCGGATGGTATACCCTTAGTCGTAGGCGGTTATAAAGCTACCGAAAAAGTAGAAGAACTTTTTAAAACATGCCCTGCCATAGATATTATAGTCAGGGGTGAAGGTGAAGAAACGATACGGGAAATACTAAAAGGCAGGGCATACAAAGATATCCTGGGTATTTCTTACCGGGAAAACGGCCGGATCGTACACAACCCGAACCGCCCTCTTCCGGATATAGATAGTCTTACGGCGCCCGAGCGTTCCTTGCGGCGTAACGAATACACTCTTTCGCTAAACGGCATAAAGGCGAAGGATGTAACTTTTGATTCGGTCTTAAGCGCGCGAGGATGTCCGTTTGACTGTAAATTCTGCACCTTCAGCTTAAATCCTCTTGGACAAAAAAGAAACTATGCCGCGCGCAGCGTAGATTCCGTAGTCAATGAAATCC
>MHHA01000002.1 GCA_001805845.1 Omnitrophica WOR_2 bacterium RIFCSPLOWO2_12_FULL_46_30 | reverse complement strand
CCATTACCTCACCAACTAGCTGATAGGGCGCGAGCTCATCCTCAAGCGCTCCCTGATTGCTCAAGGAGCTTTTTCTCTGACAGACTAAACTATCAAAACCACATCAAGTATTACCCTCGCTTTCGCAAGGCTATCCTCGACTTGAAGGTAGATTACTCGCGTATTACTCACCCGTTTGCCGCTATACCTTAGACAAATTGTCATCTACCTTACGGCTTCAAACTCTCCATCTAAAATATCGCGCGACTTGCATGCCTAATCCACGCCGCCAGCGTTCACTCTGAGCCAGGATCAAACTCTCCGAAAAGAAATTTTAATCCTCAGCTGATTTCTTTACGAAATCAGTGAAACACAACTTGGCTATTCAATTCTCAAAGAACAGAAGCGAGAGAAACACAAATACAGCTCAATAGAGCACGAAATTTGTGTTCCTGCAATAATAAATAAAAAAACGCTCCGGCGAATCAAGAGCGCTTTTTTATTACTGCATTTCCTGCAGAAATGCGCTTATTCCGTCGATAAATAACTACTCAAAACTGTCAATTTCTGTGGTTTTGAATTCCACGCTTTATTTTAAATCCTCTCTTTTAATCAAATTAAGGATTCTCTTTCCCAAACATACAGTATACATCTGATTAGATATTTGTCAAGTTATTTTTGTTTTTATGTTATTTTTGTTTTTACAGCGGAACGTAAGCCTTTGATAGGAAGCCGGTTTGATTGCTCTACGCCTGTTCACCAATAGCCTGGGCCGGCCTTAAGGATTAGCCCACTTTAACCACGTTAATTGCCTGCTCGCCTTTTGGCCCCTGGGTAATCTCAAAATCAACTTCCTGGCCTTCTGCTAAAGTTTTATAGCCATCACCCTTAATCGCAGTATGATGCACGAATACATCCTTACCGTTTTCAGGAGTAATGAAACCGTAACCCTTTTGATTGCTAAACCACTTCACTTTACCTCTTGGCATTTACTTTATCTCACCTTCCTTTCTTTATAGAATTTTGGCAGCGCCTCACCCCGGCATTCCCTCGGGGCGGGTATAAGAAAAAAACCGTAAGGATTTTTTATTTAATTTCTCGCCTTACGGTTATTAAGGTCAAAAACTTGTCTCCTTGCCATCCATAACTGCCTGCCCGGCTTTACCTCGGGGCCTGCTACTTAATGACTTTAACATATACCATAAAATCTGTTCTTGTCAAGAAAAATCTCACCCGCCACTGGGAAATGTATTTTTGCGTTTTTTATCTTACTTTATCTAATAATGAATTTATCCTGCCGACCACTATTCCCAGGTAATCGCTTTTTCTAAAATAGATGTAGCCTTTTTTCTTACCGGACAAGCGCTCGTCTAAATCCCTGCAGAGGCGTTCTAAGGGGCCGGCTAACTTATGCGACACCCGTAGGGCCCACATCCAGATTAAAAATACCGAGATTACAAAACCGGCTATGGCTATCAGAGCTGTCTTTCTGGCCGCCGGGATTAAAGTATAGCCGATCGCCTCAGGCATCCCAAGCTCGCCGGCAATAAGATTAAAAATCAAATAATACAGGCAGATCACGCTGATAACCATCGGCACGACAGTTGAAAAAAATACCAACGTTAAAATCTTCCTCTGGAAGCGATTGGCAATACAAAAATAAGTGCGGCATTCCTTTTTTCTGGTCATCTCTCACCTCAAGAGTTCACCCCTTTTCACCCAACGTAACATTCGCTTAATATATTCCAAAAACTCCGATATGCCCTTCTTTGGTTTTAGTTTTCTTTCTTCTTCTACTTTTGCAGGCTGAAGAATTGGCTGTGGGTATCCTACTTTTATATCAGCATAATATCCCTCACAGCTGCTTTGCGTGTTATCCGCGTCAGACATCAGCGCAATAGCGCCTACATTGCCCCCAGGCAATTTACCAAATGCTAACCTGTAATCGTCTGCGATATTACGCTCCTCAAGAACCCACTCTCCGAGTTTTTCACTGCCCGACTCTAAGATGATAAGTTTGATATTTTTGTAAAAAGGGCTGGTAAGCACTGTGCCTCTGGGCAGGCCTTCTGCCCAGATATATTCTATACATCTGGTATTAGTAAAAATAAAGGCCGGGAAAATTACATATACCCTCACCGCATAGTCATCGCGCTCTATCCATGACTTTTTGCTTATATCTTTACTTTGAGCTTTAGAAGGAAACCTCCCGACCTTCCAGCTCCAGCTGATATAGGGATACCTTTTAGGGCTAAAGCTTATTTGATAATATAAGCCCGATGAGGCCTTGTCGCTCCTCGCGGATAGATATCCTTTTGGGCTTTCCGGCTTAACCTCATAAAGAACCCTGCCGTGGAAAATCTTTTCCTTCCATTCTTTTAACGTATCTTTTTTATTGAAAGGAAAATATTTTAATTCTGCCGTGCCATAAGCATAATGCCAAACGCAAGATATGCCTATCATCGCTGCAAGGAGCGCAAGTGTTATTTTCTTCAGGCGCTTACTCATTAAGCACGCTCTTGATGGCGGAAAGCGTTTTGACTGCCTCTTCTTCTCCTTTTTTGATTAACATTTCCACCTTAAAGAAATCAATCCAATCAACCCCATTTTCTATCGGATGCATCAGTATATCCGCCTTCTGGCAATCGGACTCCGCAATCACATATTCCATTGCCTGTATGCTGCCTACAATGATATCCATTATATTGGGAAACAGGCAATCGTAAAATCCGCTGCGTATCCTAAAAATGAGCCTTCCCCAGGCATTTTTCAGCTGCGCCGCCTTTTTTTCTTCTTCTCGCAGCTCGTGTTTAAACGCATAATTGCGGATAGCGTCATCCGGACTGGGCAAGACATTAACCGCGATTATCTTCTTAATGCCCATCCTGACTAAAGTGCCGATAGGAACAGGCTCAACAATGCCGCCGTCAATAATTAAATCGTTGTCTATTTTTGTAGGCGCAAAGACCCCGGGTATGGCAATGCTTGCCATTACCGCATCAACCAGCCGGCCTGAACTATAGATAACTTCTTTTCTTTTTGTAATATTGCAGGCAACGATTCGTAACGGGATATTGACATCCTGAAATGTCTTGCTGCCGATATGCCTCTCTAAAAACTTACGTATTTTACCGCCCTTGGCAATAGACATCTTGTGTATGTAAAAATCGAACAGCAGGCCATACGTCTTTCTGCGATTGTTATTATACGCCAAGAAAATTCTTTCTACCTCCTCAGCGCTTAAACCCGAGGTCCACAAAGCGGCGATTAATCCGCCCATGCTGGTGCCCGCGACCATATCAATAGGCATATTTTCTTTTTCCAGAACCTTGAGCACACCGATATGGGCTAAACCGAAAGCGGCCCCTCCTCCTAAGGCAAGGCCGACCCTCACGTCTCCTAATTCCCTGGCAATCCTTCTGACGCAGCGCACATACTCCAATTCGGGAGATTCCCAGACAATCCTTTTGGCTGCTGTAGCCGGCCTTCTATATTGTTCTTTGAGATAAGGCAGAACCGCAAAAACATTGTAATTCAGTATATCCGCGGCCTCTTTATGGGAAAGCCTCAGCGGTTCTTCCTGGGCATTCAAGATTATCTTTATCTTTTCCTGGGGGTAATTAATCTTTTTGAAAAGGTAACTCAAGAGGCTCTTTAAGCTTTTGAGATCGCCTCTATCGTAACCGGTAATTACATGGATAGCGTCTGATTGATTTAAGATATTAAATATCGCCTCTTCGGTTAAGGCCGGCATATCAACGATGATATAATGGTAACTGCCGGTAAGATAGGTCAAAAAGGCGTTAAGCCTGGCGGCATAAGATAGGTTTGCGCTTTCATACATAACATTGACAATGCTTACCCCTGAGGGAGAATCTACGCATATCGCGCTTTTTATAGAGTCCTCAGAAGGAAATGATGCATCAAGCTTAACCGTGCAGAGCGCATCAGCGCCATTCTCCCTGCTGGCCTGAGCCCCGAAATCCCGATAAACCCCGCGTTCGTCTTCCGCAATATTTATGAGAATAACGCTGCGGGCCGTTTCTTTTTTTAAGCTCAAAGCTAAGTTGATGGCATAAATGCTCTTGCCGGTTTTTGCTACGGCGCTGAAGATTGAGATGATGTTGCTCTCAAAAATCCTCTTTTCAATATAGTCCTTCTTCTTAAGGCGCCGCGATAAGGTCTGGCTCAAATCAATGGCTAATTTCGGAATTTTATGTAAGATTATCTTGAAATCCTCCTGGGTGAGCTCTAAAATCTTTGAGTCATTGGCTGCCTCGGCATTCACCGAGTGCTGCTCGCCGGTTAGGACAGAAATCATACCAAAATATTTACCGCAGTTAAGGTATTCAAGGGTAACTTTGCCTGTGTTAATGCCGCTACCGGGGAAATGATGCGCAGGGCCGCCCGGCGCGCTTTGCGGCTGGGTAAATATGCGCACCCTGCCGCTAATCACGCAATAAAAGGCGCTGGGAGGCTCGCCCTGCCGGTAAATGCTGTCTCCCTTATTGTACTCCACCACCTTGCTTTTTTGCATAATGAGGATTTTCTCAAAGTCGTTTAACTTAGCAAAGATGGGGGCGTAATTAAGGATGAAATATTTATCCGGGTCTTTTTTAAAGATATCTAAAGGAAATCCCATTTTAATGAGCAGATAACTTACAGCGTGCTTTGTGCGCTGTAAGTTATAGTCTGCCGTAGGCGGACGTCTGCGAATTAAACCCAGCACTAATTTTGTGATATACTGTTTTATTTCAAAATTAGTACTGGGTCAAATTTAGACAGAGACTTACGTTCGCTTACGCTCCGTAAGTCTCGTCTTCATTTGATTATCTCATTCTCAAGCCATACGTATCCGCCGGCAAGAAAGTTTTGGGCAACCCGGCGAGCTGCTTTATCCTGATTACGCCGGATATCCTCAAAAGTTCTGGCTATGCGGACTTTTGCCTGAGAACAAAAAAGATCAGCCAGCTCTATTGCTGAACCGGCCTGGCTGTTGAGCTCTTTCTTAGAGAAACTCAAGCCATACGAACAGGCGCAAGACATCACAAAAAGGTCGGTGCCGATATCTACAAATCTGGCTAAAATATTCTGCCGCGACTCTAAACGTTGTTGATGAATGAGCATCTTAAGAAACATCGTCATGGCTAAACGTTTGGTTGTCTGTTGGACAAAAAGCATATGTTTTTTTATTGGTATGGGCAAATGCGCAATATCTCTTAAAGCAAAAGAAGGAAGCCATAATCTCAAGAACCAGAACAAATAATAGATTCCCACTGAAAGAGCGTCTTTTATTCTCTTTAAAATAGGAACTTTTGTATCCATTATTGAGATTATCCTTTTAAGATGCAGGTCTAATGCCTCGCGGGCGATAAAGAGGCGCATAATCTGGCTGGTGCCTTCAATAATCAGGTTTACCCGGCTGTCCCGAAACATCCTTTCTACCGGATAACCTGCCTCTCCCCTTCCTTTAAGCGAAGGGCTGGTTTCAAATCCGCGCCCGCCGCGAATCTGAAAGGTATCATCTATTACTTTCCAGCTTGTCTCAGTGCAGAAAAGCTTGGCCATTGCCGCTTCAAGCCGGATATCCAATTTTTTGGCATCTGCCATATGCGAGGTAAGCCAGGTAACCGCATCCATGGCAAAGGTGTTTGCGCTCATCGCGGCTAATTTGCTTGCCACTAACTCATGCTCGCCGATAGGCAGGCCCCACTGCCTTCTTTCCTTTGACCACTTGCGCACAATCATCAGGCACAATTTGCTCATTCCGGCTACTGCCGCGGGCACGGTAAGCCGTCCGGTATTTAAGGTAAGAAAGGCGAGCTTTAGGCCCTGGCCCTCGCCTAAAAGAATATTTTCCCGCGGCACCCTGACATTGTTAAATTTTAAAAGCCCAAGCTTTACGCCGTGTAGGCCCATAAAACTAGAGCGATAAGCCGCTTGAAATCCCGGGGTGTTTGTCTCTACGATAAAGGCGGTAATCTGTTTTTTCTCTTTTCCTTTTTCTATCTTCGCGGGCGTCTGGGCCATAACAATAAGGATATCCGCGATATTTCCGTTTGTAATCCATAATTTCTCGCCATTGATGATATAATATTTTCCGTCTTCTGTGGGCGTTGCGCTTGTCTTCATCGTCCTGGGGTCAGAGCCGGCATCCGGCTCAGTGAGGGCAAAACCTGAAATCGCGCCTTTTCTAAATCTGGGAAGATATTTTTTCTTCTGCTCTTCTGTTCCGAAAAGGCTTAAAGGCGTGGGCACGCCGATACTCTGATGCGCGGATAACAATACCGCGGTTGAGCCGCAGTAACTGGCTATCAGATGAATTGCCCGGTTGTAATTGAGCTGGCTTAATCCTAAACCATCATATTCCTGGGGTATCTTCATCGCAAAAGCGCCTAAATCCGCTAAACCCTTTATCACCTCATACGGTATCTCGCCGCTCTTATCCACCTCGTCAGGATCAAGATGAGCCCTTAAGAAGCCCTCAAGCTTTTCCAAATATTCAGTCCCGATTTCCTTATCCGCTTCTGGCTGTTCAGGAAAAGGATAGATAAGATTCCAGGGCAGCCGGCCGTGAAAGAGCTCCCGCACGAAACTGGGATAATTCCATTCCTTTTCCCTGGAGGCCTCGGCCAATTCCAGAGAGGCGAGCTTTTCCTTTCCAATATTCTTATCAAACATATCCATAGATTACGCCTCCATATTATAATCTGGCCTATTCTCGTTTCTTAACTAAGCTTACCAAATAAGCGCTGGGCTTAAAACGCTGCGGGCTGAATTTAGCGCTGAATTTCTCCAATTCGGCAACAACCCTATCCCAGCCTAGAGTATCGCCGTAACGGATAAGCCCGCCTCTAAAGGGCGGGAAACCGGTGCCCATAATCATCCCGATGTCTACATCCGAGGGCTCGTTACAGACCTTTTCCTGAAGACACATTGCGGCCTCGTTAATCATTCTATAAACCATCCGCTTTAAAATTTCATCATCAGAGATAGTCAAATCCGCGCGCTTAGATATTAAATTATAGAGCTCATTATTCGGCTGCCTGCTTTTTGCTTTATGGCTATAAAACCCTTTACCTGTTTTCTTGCCAAACCATTTTTGGGCATAAACCTTTTTGAAAACTTCGGGAACTTTCATCCTCTGGCCAAAATGCTCTTCTAAGAGCAAAGCCACCTTATAGCCCACATCCAGGCCAATCTCATCCATTAAGGCAAAAGGGCCCATCGGCATGCCAAAGCCAAGCATAAGCTGGTCAATCCTTGTGAAACTCACTCCCTCTTCTAAGATAAATCCTGCCTCGTTAAGATAGGGGATGAGGATGCGGTTAACTAAGAATCCGCAGGAATCCTGGACTACAATCGGGGTTTTCCCGATTCTTTTAGAAAATTCTGCTAAGGCGGCCACGGTTTCATCGCTGGTATAGGGAGTGCGGATGAGCTCTAGTAAAGGCATGCGGTGCACCGGATTAAAAAAGTGCATCCCGATGACCCGCTCTTTATTTTTGACCGATGCGGACATTTCCGCGATAGATAGGCAGGAGGTATTTGAGGCGAGTATGGCCTGGGGCTTGGCAATTGTATCTAATTCATTAAAGACAGCTTTTTTTACTTTCATATCTTCAACTACTGCCTCAACAATCAAATCAGAATTGGAAAAACCGCGGTAATCGGTAGTGGTAGAGATGAGCCCCATCCTTAAGGCCGCCTGATTAGCTTTGAGTTTTTTCTTTTTTACGCCGTAATCATAAACTTCCCTTGCCTGGCGCAAGCCGCGGCCTAAGGCAGGGTAATTCAGGTCCTTCATCCGCACCGGCAGTCCGTAAGCGCTGAACAACTGGGCAATCCCTCCGCCCATTACCCCGGCGCCTAAAACTGCGCATTTGTGAATCTCACGAGGACTTGCCTGAACCCATCTTGCCTTCTTATACTTTTCAATAAGATAAAATACCGTGATGAGATTTTTGCAGATTTCCCCGATAACTAATTCTCCAAAAGACCCTGCCTCCCTTTCTAACGCCTTATCAAGATTAGAGGTATAATTTTTCACTACCGCTTCTAAGGCCTTTAATGGCGCGGGGTAATGGCCTTTGGTAGTTTTGAGGATAAATTTTTTGGCTTGGCTCTTAAGGATGGATTGGCCGAGAGAAGTTTTATCTAAGAAAACATTGAGCAGGCCTTTAAGCTTTGGTTTATGGTCTTTTCGCTTCCCTTGATTTTTTCTTAAAAATTCTGAGCCCTGCTCAAGCAGCCTATTTTGACTGCACAACCCATCAACCAATCCGATCTTTAATGCCTCATTGCTGGATATAGCTTCGCCGGAGACAATAAGTTCTATCCCTTTACGCAAGCCCACTAAACGCGGCAGGCGCTTGGTTCCGCCAAATCCGGGGATGATCCCCAGCTTTACTTCGGGCAACCCAAGCTTTACCTTATCGCCAAAGCCGGCTAAACGATAATCGCAAGCCAGAGCTAACTCTAAACCTCCGCCTAAACAAGCGCCGTTGATTAAGGCAATAGAGGGAATTGAAAGTTTTTCTAAAGCATTAAGTATCTCCTGCCCTTGCTTAGCCTTAATCTCGGCCTCAGAGCTGGAAGTTATATTCTCAATCTCCTTTATATCCGCCCCGGCAATAAAGATATCCGGCTTCTTGCTTAATACGCATAAACCTTTCAAGTCCTGCCTGGAGGATAACTGCGCAATTATCCCATCCAATTCTTTCAAGGCAGAAGCCGACAGCACATTCACCTTTGACTCCGGCTGGTCAAATTCTATAATGGCGAACCCGCCCTCTATCCTTAGATTAACTATCATTCCCTATCTTTAACGTTCCTCAATCACTCCCCGCGCCCCGGCCGCCGCCTACGCACAAAGAGGCCAAGCCTAAATGCTGATTCCGGCGCTGCATCTCCTTAAAACTGTCACTGTTTCTTGTTCACCCATCTTGCGTAGTTAAGATGGCCTATTGTTAATCTTTTCTTGTATTAAATAAGGATTTCTGGCGCAATGGAACAAGCCGTAAACTATAACGGCTCCACTCTCAATAAGAAAATAGACAGCATAAGGAAATCTCTTAAGGAGTTTACGATGGAAGTTTTTATAGATCTTAGGGTAAAGATTAGGGGTCCGGGCTATTTCTGCGGTACTGGCATAAAACGCTCTTAAGAATTCCTCGCCAAGGCCTTTATATTTTTCTTCATACCAAACATAAGCGGAAACAGCGTCTTCTTCAACTTCGGGCAGAAATGACAACAAATACCGCATATTATTTTCTTTTTTCTATCCGCGCTTGCAGTTCTTTTAGAGAGAGTAGGCATCCGCTGCGGTTTTGATATTTTGCTAACCGCCGCTCCAATTCAGATTTATGCGATTCAGGAATAGGGATGCGTTCTATGGAAACGATAGAATCCCATAACTCTTCAACGAATAAGATTTTTTCTGCCGTGCTTAAACGGGAAATTTTAGGAATATCGGTTACTTTCATAATCTTACCTCCCCTCAAATTATAACATATATGTTTCCGCCGAACAACC
>MHHA01000001.1 GCA_001805845.1 Omnitrophica WOR_2 bacterium RIFCSPLOWO2_12_FULL_46_30 | reverse complement strand
CTAACTGGGCTTTGATAGCGGCGTCATCGGTCTTTGGGAGTCCGAGTTCGCTATCACCGTCTTTTAATCCTTTTAAGGTTTTATCAAAGAGCGCGCTGGTATCCCGTAGTAATTTACCGTTGGCAATATCGTCTATCTTAAGATACTTTAAAAGCGACTCCTTAGACATCTTCTGAGTCAACATTCGCTGTTTACCGGCAAGGTTAATTACCAAAGCCAGGGTTGGATCCTTGGTTAAAACTTTACCTGCCTCCTGCTCAAACATTTTCACCGCTGCATCCATAGTATTTAAAATAGGCGTATTGAGTTTGGCTAACGACGGCAATTCGTACGGAGAAAGAACCCCGCCTTCGCTTACCTTAGTTAATAACGGAGTCATTTCATCATATAACAGATTTACTCTATCTAACTGTGCCACGACGGATTCATTCTCGCAGGGCGGTAAATTCAAAGAGGTATCGCCGTCCCGCAGCCCTTTCAAGGTCTTATCAAATAAAGCCATTGTCTCTTTTAAATTTTTACGGTTTTCCTCGGCATTGATGCCGGCAGTTGCCAAGAGCGTTTCTTTGGTCATCTTCTGAGAGAGCATACGCTGCCTGCCGGAAAGATTCATAATGATACCCCACTGTTCATTGGTCGGTGCGGAAAAACTTACCGGAATACAAATATTTGCCGCGAATGCTAATATTAAAAAAATAAAACTAAACTTTCTCATCGCCCTTTCTCCTTTCTCTGGGAACCCTTTCTGCATCTTGTTTTTAAAACTTGCTCCCGCTATTGTATACATAACAAAAAATTTGTCAAGGAAAAGTCTCATTAATGAGACTTTCCCTTGATCCTGACCCCGCTCTTTGCGGGGGAAGGATCTGAATTATTTCATCAACGTATGCTTAACAATAAATCCGGCAAAAACAATGGAAACCATAGACATTAATTTAATCAGAATATTTAACGAAGGCCCTGCAGTATCCTTAAAAGGGTCGCCTACCGTATCTCCTACCACTGCCGCCTTATGGCTGGGCGAGCCCTTTCCGCCGAAATTTCCTTCTTCAATATATTTCTTGGCGTTATCCCAGGCCCCTCCTGAATTCGCCATCATTATCGCCAGGACAAATCCGGAAACCGTTGCCCCGGTCAACAAACCCACCCCGGCCTCAACACCAAGAAGCATCCCGACAATAATCGGCGCCAAAATTGCGAGAAGCGAAGGAGCGATCATTTCCTTTTGGGCGGCGGCAGTTGCGATGCGGACGCATCGGGTATAATCTGCCCTGGCCTTTCCCTCAAATAAGCCGATAATCTCTTTGAACTGGCGCCGGACTTCAATGACAATTTTGCCTGCCGCTCGTCCTACTGCCTGCATAGTTAGGGAACAGAATAGATAGGGAAGCATCCCCCCGAGAAATAAACCCACGAGTATGCGCGGATCCAGCATATCCAATTTTAAATCTTTGCCTAAGATAAATACCTGGTCCTTATAGGCGGCGATGAGGGCCAGGGCGGTTAAAGCCGCAGAGCCAATGGCAAAGCCCTTGCCGGTGGCGGCAGTAGTATTGCCCAGGGCATCTAAGGCATCGGTACGTTCTCTTACCTCAGGCGGCTGGTGCGACATCTGGGCATTGCCTCCGGCATTATCCGCAATGGGCCCATAGGCATCGGTAGCTAAGGTAATGCCCAGAGTTGAAAGCATGCCCACCGCGGAAATTGCAATCCCGTAGAGCCCTAAGTTAAAATTGTTCGCTCCTCCTGATGAATAAAATGAAACAAGTATCGCCAGCCCTACCAGCACAACCGGAACGACTGTTGAAAGCATACCCACGGAAATACCGCTGATAATTACGGTGGCAGGGCCGGTAAGAGCCGCCTCAGAGATTCTTTTGGTTGGCCGGTAGCGGGAAGAGGTAAAATACTCGGTGGCTACGCCGATGATTATGCCGGCGGATAATCCTGAAATTACCGACCAGTAAATTCCTAAGTTCTGCGCGCCTAATATCCATTTGACTAAGAAAAAGGCCGCCGCCGCAATGAGCCCGGCGCTTACGAAGACCCCGCGGCGTAAAGCTGCAAGCAGCGCCCCTTGAGATGCCTGTTCTTTTGTCTGCACAAAGAATGTCCCGATAATTGATGCCGCTACGCCTACTGCGGCGAGCGCCATCGGAACAATAACCCCCGCGATACCCAGGCCCGCGGCAACGCCTAAGGCCGATGTGGCCACAATGGAACCCACATAGGATTCATAGAGGTCTGCGCCCATTCCGGCAACGTCACCGACATTATCTCCGACATTATCCGCGATAACTGCCGGGTTTCGCGGATCATCCTCAGGGATGCCTGCCTCAACCTTGCCCACCAGGTCAGCGCCTACGTCAGCGGCCTTGGTAAAGATGCCGCCGCCAACTCTGGCAAATAATGCCTGGCTTGAAGCTCCCATCCCAAAACAAAGCATCGTAGAGGTAATCGCTGCGATTTTATCTGTGCCAATGGACAGCGGATGCGCAGAATAATACCAGTCCAAAAGATAGTACCAGATACTTAAATCTAATAATCCCAGGCCCACTACGGTTAATCCCATAACGCTTCCCGCGGAAAAGGCCACCCGCAAAGCGGAATTCAGGCTATTTCTGGCGCTGGCTGTAGTGCGGCTGGAGGCTTTAGTGGCAATAGTCATACCAATAAAGCCCGATAGGCCTGAGAAAAATCCGCCGCTTAAAAAAGCAAAAGGCACAAAGATAACCAGATACCCCTTTAATGCCAGCCATAAAAGGATACAGAAAACTACGACAAAGAATACCGCCACTACTGAATATTGCCTCTTGAGATAAGTAAAAGCGCCTTCGGAAACAAAGCGGGCAATCTCCTGCATTTTCTCTGTGCCTGGGTCTTTGGGGAGGACCACTTTAAAGATGAGATAAATCACAAAACCCAGCGCCAGAAGAGAACTAAACGGCACAATCCATAATAAATTCATCCTTTAAAATCCCCCCTCTCCTTGCTTATCGCTTATTGCTTATCGCATATGGCATAAGCCATTAGCGAATTATGGTTTCTTCTCTATTAGAACCTACTGAAATATAAGAAATCTTTATGCGTAATAACTCCTGGAGCCTGTCTAAATAGCGGCGGGCATTCATAGGCAGCTCGGCATAATAGCGCACCGGGTTAATATTTTCCTGCCAGCCCGGAAGTTCTTCATAAACCGGCTTAGCCCTGGTGAGGACCTCCAGATCATACGGAAACTCATCAAAAGTCCTTCCTTTATATTTATAGGCGGTGCAGATTTTGATCGTCTTCAGCTCATCCAAAACGTCTAACTTCATTACCGCCACTTCTGATACGCCGTTTACCAAACAGGAAAACTTCACCATCACCTTGTCAAACCAGCCGCAGCGCCTGGGCCTTCCGGTGGTGGCTCCAAATTCCCTGCCTTTTTCGCGGATGAGCTCATTTAACGGCGGCTTAAACTCAGTTACAAACGGACCCTCGCCCACCCGTGTAGTATAGGCCTTAACCACGCCGATTACTTTATCTATCTTTGTCGGAGGGATACCGGCGCCGATGCAGGCCCCTCCGGCGGTTGTTGATGAAGAAGTAACAAAAGGATAGGTCCCGAAATCAATATCCAAAAATGCCCCCTGGGCTCCTTCAAAAAGAATTGACTTGCCTTCTTCTTGCGCTTGGCTTAAGACCAGCGGCACATTAGAGACATATGGCTCTAGTTTCCTGGCAAAGCCTGAATATTGCTTATAAAGAGCCGCGAACTTAAAACCCTTGTGTTTAAAGACCTTTCTGAAGATTTCGTTTTTCTCCAACAAATTATCTTTTAATTTCTGGGTAAAAATCCCGGGATTGAATAAGTCGCCTATACGTATTCCGCAGCGGGCTGCTTTATCAACATAACAAGGCCCGATACCCCTTCCGGTAGTTCCGATTTTAAGGCGCCTCTTTGATTCGCGCAGGCCGTCTAAAATTCTATGATAAGGAAAGATTACATGCGCTTGTGAAGATATTTTCAGGCGTTCCTTGAAATATAGATCTTCTTTCTCTAAGTTTCTGAGTTCTTCTAATAGCGCTTCAGGGTCTATTACAACTCCGTTACCGATAAGGCAGACCTTATCTTTATGCAAAATTCCCGAAGGGATAAGATGGAAGATGTAGCTTTTTCCATTGACTACCACGGTATGCCCGGCATTATTGCCCCCCTGGTAGCGCACAATGTAGTCAGCGTCTTTGGCAAGCAGGTCAATAATCTTGCCCTTGCCTTCGTCCCCCCATTGCAAACCTACGATTACGGTATTTGGCATCTCTATTTAACTATAGCGTCATGGTGAATATCTTGCGGGCAATATCCGGATATTTGGCAATAAACTTTAGTTCGTCATCTACGAGAGGCTTTTGATTGTGGACATTGGCGTAGCGGACCAATTCTAATATCTGAGTCGCCTGGCCATCGTCTTTAAACTCAACCTCTAACTTCTCATAAACATTCCTGAAACCTTTGATGCCGGAATATTCTCCCGCGGTAATTTTCCTGCCGGTTTCAATGATTTCCGGTTCGCCCCTTCCCAGCTCTTCAAAATCATAGAGCTCGTAATTTTTCCTGTCCTTTAAGGCGCCGTCGGCATGAATTCCGGATTCATGGGCAAAGGCATTTGCCCCTACCCCGGGCTGATTTATAGGGATAGGCACCCCAAAGGCGTAGGAGGCATACTTACAGAGCTTCCAGGCCGTCTTGAGATTTACCCTCTCGTCAAGATGATACTTTCCTTCAAAGCCATTGCTGTATCTTATCGCCAGGATTACGCTCACCAAATCCGCATTGCCGGCGCGCTCCCCCATACCGTTGACGCAGGTATTGATAAAGGCGTCTACTCCGCTGTCAATGGCTGCCCTGGCTCCGGCAATGGAATTAGCGATCACCAGCCCTAAATCATTATGGCAATGGATTTCTATGGGAATCTTTACCGCTTCGCTCAGGAGTTTTATCCGCTCGTAAATTGTAAAAGGGCTGTCGCATCCTAAGGTATCGCAATAGCGGATCCTCTCTGCCCCGGCCTCTTTTGCCGCAAGAGAAAATTCCACCAGATAATCCATCCGCGTCCTTGAGGCATCTTCGGCATTGACGCCTACGCTCTCTGCGCCTGACTTCCTGGCTAACTTTACCGCTTCAACCATCTCCTTAATTACCGAGCCGTGGTCAAGCTTACCCTTAAACTTATGGATAATCATCTGGTCAGAGGTAGAGATGGAAAGATTTACATATTTTAATTTAGGCACCCGCTTAAAGCTTTCCTTGACATCGTCTCGCGTTGCCCTGAGCCAGCCGCTTAAGCGGATAGGTTTTAGGACCTCGCCTTGAGCCAAATCCAGGTTGGCATTAAGATAATTCGTCTCATGATGGGTTACCGGGAAGCCAAACTCTGATTGATAAATGCCCATCTGGTTAAGATAGAAATTTAACATTGTCTTTTCCAATTTAGAGAGGCAGATGCGCGAGGTCTGCACCCCGTCGCGATTAGTCACGTCAATGATATATATCTTTGGCTGTTTCATTGCCTTTCCCCTCCCCTCGGCTTCGCCGAGAGGCGAGCCATGCCTAATCTTTTCTCTAAATCTTCAACCTTGGGAATTCCTTTAGCGGAAAAGATCTCATAATTGTTCACTAAGAATGTCGGGCCATTGACCACCTCAAGCTCTTTATTCAAGCTGGTGTTTTCTCTTAAATAGCCAAGGCCTTCCCGGGAGAGGCTGCATTTTTTGATCGCGCCGGCATTAATCCCAAATTGCTCAGCGCAGAGGTCCCACCAGGAACTTTCTTGATTCCGGGCCCGGCATAAAGCATAATCCCAGAACTTAACCGGATAATAATGCCGGACACAGGCCTGGCGGATGTCTTCTTCCAGTTCAGACAGCCCGCCCGGGACACTGAAGCCGCCTTCTCCCTCAACCGCCAGAAAATGGATGTTAACCTTAAGCTCTTTATGCTTGGCTTGCAATTCTTTTAAGACCGACAAAATCCCTTCAACGTCTTTGCCTTTTGTTCCTATAAACACATCAAGCCTTTTCGGGATTATTTTCCTGCCTACAAAGATAGAACCGCCGGCTAAGCGGGGGCTGATGTAATAATAATCCCCTTCTTGCAACTCTACGAATTCTTTGATGTTTTTGAAGCCGGCTGTAGTATCTATTTCCTTGGCCAACAAATACACCGGCAGCAGCTTTGTCCTGGTTTTATTGAGCCACGACTGGCCGATTTTGGAATCGGCATCTATATAGTCCGGCGCTAAGCCGGGGAAGAGGTTCTTTAAAGAGCCGATAAACTGCTCTTGATTGGAGGAACGGACGTTTTTCGGCTGGATGATTAGAAGGGAGAGCGGCTTCGTTTGCTGGTAAATACACTTCGCTTCTAATTTAGCCGGATTATTACAGCTGCCTGCCTGCCCGGCTTTCTGGCAATCGGAATCCGCAAAACATTCAGGCAGGAGCTTAGTAATTTCAGGCGCATCGGATATCTGGTTAGATAGGCGGATTTGCTCTAATTTAAAATTCTTGATTACGCCGTCCTCAAATTCAAAATCAATTTTGCTTAAACGCCTCCCCTGCCAAGCCGACCGGACAATGTAAGCAGAATCAACTTTATCAAAGGCATCAGCTTTATCCCCGGGCCGGCCGCAAATAAGGATATCAATACCCTTGACTTTGCGTATGAGCTCCTTATCCTTTTCCTCACCTGAATAACTAAGCGCCAGAACCAGATCCGCCTTATTTTTCTTTGCCAATAAAATATTTTTTGCCAAAGCTGAAAGCGCCTCTTCAATTTCCAGGCCGCCTGATTTTGCCCTGGCCTCATCGTTAGTCAATCCAATGATTGCGATATTCGTCTTTCCTATTTTCTTGAGCAAATAGGGGCTAGCTTTTCCCGCTTTTAAATTTGCGGACAAAAATGGCACCTTTGACTCTTTCATTTTCTGAGAAAGATAGTCCTTGCCAAAATTAAATTCATCGTCGCCAACATTCAGGGCATCATAAGCCATTAATTCTAACGCCTTTAGATTAATCTCATTGCGGACTTTATCCAGCTCAACCCCCCGGCTGTGCTCATCAAACATTCCGCCGGCAAAAAAACCGCCGGAATCCACCAGGAGCGCCTGAGGATTTTCTAAGCGCAGCTCCTTGAGCTTAGTCATCCTGCGGGCTATTCCTCCATCCGGCTCTTTGGGGCAATCACAATGATACAGCGAGGCGTGGGTTTGCCCGGTATAGAGAATGGTTATTTTTTCGGCAAAACAGTAATTAGTAATTAGTAACCAGAAACCAGAAACCAGAAAAGAAATTCTTAATAACAAACTCATCTTAAAACCCTCACTTAGCAATAAAAAGAAGAAAGGCAAGTAAAAAGAATAAAGCCGCGGTTAATAACTTTACCGCTTGCAAATGCCTTCTGGCCATTTTAGAAAACATTTCAGAAGTAACGCCTCTTAAGGCAGCCAGAAAGATAATTACCAGCGGCAGAATAAACATCAGATTATAAAGCGCTAAATAAAAGAATGCCTTTCCCCGCAAGGAGGAGGTTTTCAGGACATAGGCAATGGTCGGCACATAGGTCTGCCCGGTGCAGACGGACTCCAGAAGCGAAACGATGAAACCGCTGACAAAAACTGCTATTGCCAAATCTATGAGCGTGCGCCTCCTGTTACGAGTAGTATCCTGAATAATCCGCTGAATCTTCTTCTTAATAAACTGTGGCAATTTTAATTTTATTTCTTCCGGGTTGCCTGTCTTTTTATAGATATACCAGTCATAGAGGCTGTAGATTCCTAAAATTATGGCTAAGACCGCCGTGCCCAGATAAATAATCTTGGACAATAAACTAAATACCTCAAGCGCCTGGATAAATTTAAACAGGCCAATACCTATGAGTATGTAGGTAACAAAAACTGAAAAGATAAAGACTGCCCCCAGGACCAGAAGCTCTAATTTACGGTATCCCACAAAACTTAGAAATGAGATAAAGAATACCAAGACGGTGAAGGCGCAAGGATTAAAGCCATCTATAAGCCCTGCTCCCAGCACGGTGAATAATCCGAAGGAAAGAAAACGGCTGATTACGGCCGCAGACTGACGTTCTACATTGCAGATTAATTTCACCTTAATTATTGGTTCATCAGGGTCGTTAGATTCTATATAAATATATTTTGTATGTTCACCTTCCATCCCCTCGGTATTAAAAGTGAATTTTACTTCTATGGCCTGATTGGGTAAAACCCTTACCTTATTTTTAGGATAGGTAATCGTGGTGCACCCGCAGCCGACCCTTACCGCCTTTAGCTTGAGCTCATCATCTCCGATATTTTTAATGGAAAAACCCCGCGCATAGATTTTACCTTCTTCTAATCTGCCTAAATTGTATTCATTTCCCTGGGGCAGGGAAAGCTCGGGCAAAGCAAAACAGATGCCGCAAGCCACGAAGATAAAAAACAGGGTGGCAGCGAAGCCAAACCACGCTGGGGTTTGGCGAGCAGTTCTGCGCAAAGTGTATAAGTCCGAGCAAAACATACGGGTAAAGTTTTAAATGCGTTTGTGTTATCTTCCTACAATTTCACTAACTTCACCGATAGGATATTGTCTAACTTTTTTATCTCCCCGAGAATCCTGGCGGAAACCGGGCCGTCGATGTTCAGGGCGGATACAGCTTTGCCGCCCGGCTTATCCCGGCCAAAGGTCATCCCGGCGATATTAATTTTGTTTTTACCCATCAATGTGCCTAAATTGCCGATTACCCCCGGCTTATCCCAGTTCTCCAGAAAAAGCATATGCCCCTTGGGAATCGTCTCCACATATAGGCCATCAACATTGACAATCCGCGGTTCGTTATTGGTAAATAATGTCCCTGCTACTTTGCGGAGTTTTCCTTCAACATCTACCTCTAAGGAGACAAGATTAGTGAAATCTTCTTCCCTCTCTGATTTTGATTCCAATATATTTATGCCGCGTTCCCTGGCCAAGCTTCTGGCATTGATATAGTTAACTGTCTCCTGCAAAATCGGGGTAAACAATCCTTTTACTATCGCCATCGTCAAAGGGCTTAAATCATATTTAATAATTTCACCGGTATAATTTATTTTCAACTCTCTTATCCTTCCCTCAAAAAGCTGAGATGCGAGCATCCCTAACTTTTCGCCTAAATTTATATAGGGCTGTAAAAGAGCGCAAACTTCTGCCGCAAGGCAGGGAAAATTAGCCGCGTTTCTAATGCCCTGATTTAAAAGCGCATCACGCACGCTCTCGCAAATTTCAATCGCTACATTAACCTGCGCTTCTTTTGTAGATGCGCCTAAATGCGGAGTAACCACCACATTTTTGTGTTTTAGTAAAGGGGATGAAAAATCAGGCGGCTCTTTCTCAAAGACATCAAGGGCGGCTCCGGCAACCTTACCAGCGTCCAGGGCCCTTAAGAGCGCTTCTTCGTCAATTATCCCGCCCCGGGCGCAATTAATCAGCCGCACCCCGTTTTTCATCAAGGCAAGCTCTTTATCCGAGATGATATGCCTTGTCTCATCAGTCAAAGGAGCGTGAACGCTGATGTAATCTGAGCGCTTAAATAATTCCTTCAGCTCAACTAACTCTATTCCCAGCGCCTCAGCGATTTCCCGGGAAAGAAACGGGTCATAGGCAATTATTCTCATTCCAAAGGAAATTGCTCTTTTAGAAACCTCGGTTCCAATCCTGCCTAAGCCGAGAATTCCCATGGTTTTTCCGTAGAGCTCAACTCCCATGAATTTTGAGCGCTTCCATTCTCCTGATTTTAGAGAAAGGTCGGCTAGAGGGATATTCCGGGACAGCGCCAGGAGCATACTCATTGTATGCTCGGCGGTAGAAATGGTATTTCCGGCAGGGGTATTCATCACAATAATTCCCTTATTAGTTGCCGCCTCTAAATCCACGTTATCCAGGCCCACCCCGGCCCGGCCGATAAC